>JAICXZ010000784.1 GCA_025934475.1 Mucilaginibacter sp.
ATGAAATTGATACAGGCGATTAGCAGCACAAACAACGCAATAGCCGAAAATATATAGATATAAGTAATGCTGCTGTTGCTGCCCAATTCATATTGCCGGTTAGATTTGAGATGTATATCGGTAAGCGGTATCAGATTGAGCCGGATATAATTGCCGCCTTTTTCGAGCTTTGCATAATTCTGCATGCCAAAATGCTGCCTCACCATTGCGTTTAACTTACTTTCGAATGCTTTGATGTCGGGATTCTTTTTTAACAGCACATAAGTGTTTATAGAAAAAGTACCCCAACCAGTATCTGTTTTCATGTCAACGCTGGGCATCGACATAAAGTAATCGGCGTTAAAATGAGATTGTGCGGGTATGTTTTTAATTACGCCTGTTACCCTGTAATTCACGTTGCCGTTAGCTAGTGTCAGGTATTGGCCAACTACATCGGTTTTATTAAAGTATTTCAGGGCTGCACGCTCACTTATAACGACAGATTTCGGTTCGGTCAGCGCGTTTTGGGGCTTGCCGTCAACCATTGGCAGTGTAAATACCCGGAAGATACTGTTATCGGCATAAATGGTTTTACTTTCGGGGACATTGATATTCCCTTTTTTAAACTGAACGTTCGAAGACTGGAATATCCTCGCGACTTGTTCCACTTCGGGGAAACTACTTTTCAGCGCCGCGGCCATCGGTGGCGGAGTAATCGCAAATGATGTGGCGCTGCCGCCGTATTTGATCTCACTATTTACGCGGTAGATTCGGTCGGCATTCACATTATACCTGTCATAACTCAATTCATCGGTCACGTAAAATAGTACCAATAAAAACGCGGTAAGCCCCAGAGCCAGCCCCGCAATATTGATAATAGTGAAACCTTTGTTTTTTAAAAGACTACGATAAGCTGTTTTAAGGTAATTTCTGAGCATGGCAGTGGGCTTGATAGCGGTTTAATAAATACTAAGCTAAGAAACTGCCAGACAGGAAGATGTTAAATAAAGTTAAACCGGTGTTTTTCGCACTTTTATGTCAAAATAGCGATGGGTGCGAAACAATTGCTATGAATATTCTTTATTTGCATAAAAATAATACCTATGGCATTACGACCCGGTCAACCCGCTCCCCAGTTTACGCTGGTTTCATCTGATAAGAAAGAAGTATCGCTATCTGACTTTAAAGGCAAAAAGGTGATTCTGCACTTCTTTCCATTTGCTTTCACAGGCGTTTGCACCAAACAATTGTGCGAAATGCGCGACAATTTCGGCTACTATAATGGCTTGAATGCCGAGATCCTGGCAATTTCCGTTGACTCACCTGCTACGCTGGCAAAGTTTAAAGAAGTTAATAATTACCAGTTTACACTGCTGTCCGATTTTAACAAGGAGGTATCGCCAAAATACGATGCTTTTTACGAAGTATTTGGCATGGGTCTCAAAGGCGTATCCAAACGTGCAGCTTTTGTAATAGATGAGGAACAAAATATAGTGTATGCCGAAGTGCTGGAAAATGCAGGCGAACTACCTGATTTTAATGCCATTGCAGAGGCTGTGAAGTAATATTTTAAAAAAATTAGGGCTTATTCAAAAGAAATCCTATTTTTGCAGTCCTTTAAAAACCGCAAGGTTTAGGAATATATAACCGCACTTGTAGCTCAACTGGATAGAGCATCTCACTACGGATGAGAAGGTTTGGGGTTCGAATCCCTACAAGTGCACGAGTTTAGGGCCTTTCTGTTATATCACCGGAAGGCCTTTTTGAATTTTTAACCCACAAGAAACTATGCTGAACTTAGTTCTGTTCGGCCCACCCGGGGCCGGTAAAGGTACTCAATCACAGAAACTTATTGAAAAATACGGCCTGATACATCTTTCGACCGGCGACCTGCTTCGCAGCGAAATTGCACAAGGTACCGAACTCGGTTTGGAGGCCAAAAAGCTGATGGATGAGGGCAAACTTGTGCCTGATGCCGTAGTTATAGGCATGATCAGCCATAAACTCGATGCCAACAAAGAGGCCGAAGGATTTATTTTCGACGGTTTTCCCCGCACAGTTGCCCAGGCGGCTGCTTTGGATGAATTGCTGATCAGCAAAGGCGAAAACATTTCGGGCATGATCGCACTCGAGGTGGGTGACGAAGAACTGGAGCATCGCTTGTTGCGTCGCGGTATAAGCTCCGGTCGTTCTGATGATGCTAACCCCGAAGTGATTCGCAAGCGTATCAAAGAATACAATGATAAAACTATGCCTGTAGCAGATTTCTACAGAGCTCAAAATAA
>JAICXZ010000776.1 GCA_025934475.1 Mucilaginibacter sp.
CATAGCGGCGACGACTTTGTGGAAACATCCGGCGGCATACTGATCACCGAAACCACCATGGCGGGTTTTAAAGGGTTTGACACGACACGCACACCCGAGTTTGTACGTGCGCGGAAAGCAGCGCAATACAGCAATTCCATTGACGATGTAATAAGGATCATGACCACCGACAACAACGGCGGCTACGCCAACGACTGGCTGATAGGCGACACCAAAACCAACGAAGTTGCTAAGCTGGAGCTCGGCCTGAAAGATTACAAGGTTTGGCGGTCGAAAGACACGGCGATCATCGGCTCGAATTTCCCGATCGATAAAAAACTGATAAAGGACGAAACGACCTTTGATGTAAATAATAAACCCAGCTCGCCCAATGCCAGGAGGCTTAGAATGGAAAAGCTTGTAGCGGTTGATTATAAAGGCAAGCTGGATGACGCAAATGGAAAAACCATTGAAGGAGACACGTATGATGCCCTCGACCGTAAAAATGCTTACAACCGATGCGTAATAGACGGCCATTTAGAGGACGACCCGATCGCGGCCAAAGAATGGAGCCTGCCGGCATTTTTCCCGATGGGGGCCGTGCAAGGGAAAGTTACGAGTACCGACCTGGCCAATAAAATGGAGCTTTGGGCGCACATGGGCCACCCCGGCGGTGCGGATTTCCTGGCAGCACCTTTCTTTAAAAAGCACCCGGAATATTTTAAAACGCAAGGCAAGTATTTGAGGGATATGAAGGCGTATCCGTGGACATTGTTTAAAGCGGACCGCTGATTTTTTTGATGGTGATGATTTCGCTGATTTCAAACCGCTCAGCGAAATCCTTCAATCATATATAATCAACGGTTCAGACTTACGCCATCATCAGCCTCCTGATGAGCTCCGCACTTTGCTTATTGCCTTCTTCGAGCCTGCCCTTAAAAAAGGTCTGCACATCGTTGAAATGCTTTTTGTAACCTTCCATATCGCCGTAACCGATAATGGACGACCACTCGCGCACGGCCGAATGGAACTCCAGGTCGTCGCCGCGGATGGTTTTATCATACAGCGCCGTTTCGATGGATTCTTGGAGCAGTTCCTCGTTTTTGAATAAGTATTCGGCAATGCCCAGGCGCAGGCGGAAAGGCGGCGTCTGGCAGATCAGGTTATCATAAGGGTTCACGCCCAGGTGGTACCAGGCATCCACCATGCTTAAAAGGCTCAGGTGCGAATTCGGTTTTTGCTGCTCTGGTTTCTGCGAAAGCGAAAACTCCTTCATCACGCTGTCGTTCAGCATAATGGGTTTACGGCTTTCGTGGAAAACGAAATCACGGGCACGATAAAGCCTCGCCCTGAAATCCGCTTCCTCCTCTTTGATCATCAGCTTAAACAACTCCGATTCGGAAATGGCGTAACGCTTTACCTGCTGCCGGGCATAGGGATTTAATATCGCAAGCCCGGCGTACACGTGCGCCTTATAGCTGAATATCCGCAGGGTGGTCAATATCTTCACATTATCGATACCACCGATGTACGAGGCATTCTCCCACGGGAAAAAACCGGCGGCTTTCCAGGCCGTACCCATACTCTCGAAGCCCACGTGCGTAACTGCCTGTGTGTCGGCGACGATTTTATCGTGATCGTGGTAATTGGAAATTTCAACGATATCTGTCCCTACCGCCGTAAAAAGATCGAGCATGCGCTGGTAGGCTTTTTTATCGCCGCGGTGCTGTATCAATATCAGCTTTTGTCCCTTCGGATCAAACCCCGGCCCGTGCATGGCATGGAAAGTAATGATCTGCGCATCGGGCGGAAGATGCTTTTCAAATATTTCGATCTCAGGCGTTTTTACGGATGTTTGCCCGGCCACAATCGCCCCGTATTTGGTGGAGGAGCCGCACTCAGCAACTACAGCAGCTAGCCGGTCGGCTTCGACAGAATAGATGATCAGGTCGTTAGAACGCGCAACATCGCTGCCATGATCCAGCACTTTGATGTGATAGGGTGAAAGTTCTTCTTCCAGTTTTTGCCTGTTTTCGGGCAGGTCGCAGCCGCAAACTTTATAACCAACTTTCGAAAAAGCTTTTGCGTATAACTTGCCCATGTCGCCCAAGCCGATAATGCCAATATTCATACGGCTAATATATAGATTTGAGATGTAAGTCCCGATAGCGATCGGGATGAGATATGAGGTATGGAGATCTCAATATAGATTAATAGTTAATAGTTGTATATAAGAATTACTTTTTATTAAATTTACTTTATAAAACCCACTCACATGCACCGGTTACTTATATCGATACTATTTTGCAGCATTCTGTCAATAGGCTACGCGCAGGAC
>JAICXZ010000470.1 GCA_025934475.1 Mucilaginibacter sp.
ACTACTTCTTTGGTCAATTCCTTCAATTTCGCTGGTGGTATGGTTCCGCATAAACTTTCCGGGTGTATCCGGCTGCGGAAAAGCGCTTCATTTTTAATAATGTTGCCAGAGCCGGCAAATATGTCCTGATCCAGTAAAGCGTCGCAGATCATCAGGTTGGCTTTTTTTTGTGTTTTGTTGATCGCCTTGTCGGCGTCCCATTTTTTACTCATGATATCAGCCGACCAATCGTAAACTTTCTCAAGCGGTTCATCAATCACTTGTATTTTGACAATGGAGAAATTTATCTCATCATCGCCAAATTGCAGGTGCAACGCTGCATTCTTTTTAACCGGCCGATTGATCTTATAAGAACCGAACAGCCCGAGGTGTACTCTTAACGTAAAATCTTCAAATACAAGGAGCAAATGTTTGCCCCAGGTTTTTATATCTGTTAGCGTATTGCCCTGAAGGCGTGAGGGATCAACATTTTTGGCATAACCAGATGCTGTAGTAATGCGGCGGCCCTTAAAAGGATATAGTTTTTCCTTTAAAATCACCAGGTTCGGTCCTTCGGGCATAGATGCTGAAATAAAGAACCCTGCAGATTTCTCTGCAGGGTGGGCTGTTTAAATTATATAGGGTAGTCCTTTAATTAAAACAGCACTTGGGAAGTAACGCTGATTTAGGAGGATTGTTTTTTAGTGTTTAGTTGCAGAAGTTGTAACAGTTGTACCCGCCTGGCGGCAGGCATGGTGTTTTCACGGTGCAAAATGGGTTATAAAACGGGTTGATGTGCAATAAGATTAAAAGCAACTTTGGTCGGTTTAATTAATATGGTGTTGCTGCCAGTGAGCCCATCTATGCGGAGAGATGGGCTTTAAATAATAAAACTGAACGAATTGAATTATACCTATGAACGCCCGTTTCGAAAGAAACGGGCTTCGTTTTTTACCCGAGCTTTAACCAGGCATAATCATGCTGACGATTACTGCGTTTTAATTAAAAAACTTAAACAATGCGACATTGTATCGGTTGTTTAGGAAGTTAAAACGATAAAATCATGGAAAATACTGCAAGAACACTGGAGTTATTGAATGATTTAATATTGATCAATAACGACCGTATAGAAGGGTACACCCGCGCATTGGGAGAGGTGGAACAAGAGCCAGGTGATCGCGATCTCGAGCCTATTTTCCTCAGGCTGATTGATGACAGTCGCCGGTATAAAACCCAAATTGGCACCGAGATACAATCGATGGGTGGCGAAATAGCCAGCGGAACTACCATTGGCGGCAAGATACACCGCGCATGGCTTGCTGTTAAAGAGAGCTTTAACGGCACCGACCGACATTCCATCCTGGATGAGTGCGAATCGTTCGAAGACGCTATTCGCGATACTTACGAGGATATTCTGCGTGATGTAACATTGCCAGCCTATATAATTGATATGCTCGATGGTCAAATGCAGGAAATACTGGCAGCTCACGACCAGATCAAAGAGCTGCGCGATAGCGTTCATTAAAAAATTTGACAAAGGTCCCATTAGCATAGCGGGACCTTTTTACATGGCTGACTATTAAATTATTTAATGAATTAACTAAACTGAGTGCAACATTGAAATAGACATCTCCGTACACCCATCAAACCATATCAAAATGACAACCCGGACTAAAATTTTACTAATTGCATGTTTAAGTGCCGCTTTCATCGCGTGTAAGAAAGGCGAGTCGCCTGCGCCGTCAAATTCCGGTGCTGCAAATCAGGATAAATCAACAGGAACTGTGTCCACCAACCCTGTAAGTGCTACTTCGGCTGCGCAAATTAACGGGGCGCTGATTGGTACATGGAAAATGGTAAGCGACTCAATTGCTTATCTTGGCGAGACTCAGGCGCTTAACTCGCTTTCAATATATCAAGGTACTCCACAAGATTATATTGAAATCACCGCTGACGGGAAAATGACGATCAAAGAAAACGGAATTACCTGCGCCGGAATTTATACAGCCTCGTCGGCAACACAATTGAGCGTGAAGTTCTCAAGCTACTTCAATGCTTTTGCAGTAGGTGGTGGTTCGATATATGCTCAGGTAAGGCAAATCAGTCTCACAAATAATTCTGCAGAAATCGAAAGTGAACTCATCACTCCCGGCGGCATTTTTTCACGAAAGTACACCCTTTCAAAATAAATCCTAATTCATCGCCATCTCGCGGTTATACTTATTCCGGTATTCGATAGGCGAGAGGCCGGTGATCTTCTTGAAGATGTTTCGGAATGCCTTATGATCTGAATAGCCTACCGAATACATCACCTCGTTCACATTCTCGCGTCCCGATTCCAGGCTCTTTTTAGCTGCTTCTATCTTTACACGCTGCAGGTATTCAACCGGCGTATTGGACGTGGCTTTCTTAAATCTCCGCTCAAAGTTGCGACGACTGATAGCAAACATCTCTGACAGCTGATCCACGGTGATCTTTGTTCCCACATTGCGCTCTATAAATATCTGTGCCTTCTTAATCGGCTCATCCTGGTGCTCCTTCTGTCCGCTAAAGATCACAAACGGCGACTGGCTCTCCCGGTCAATCTCTATCTCCATCACCTTAGCGCAATGAACGGCAGCATCACGGCCGCAATATTTTTCCACCAGGTATATCACCAAATTCAGAAATGAATAAGCGCCGCCGCTAGAATAAATGCCCAGTTCGTCAATGATTAGTTTCTCCGGCATCAGTTTAATATGTGGGAATGCTTGTTTAAAAAGGTCTGCAGCCATCCAGTGGGTGGTGCAGGTTTTACCTTTTAACAGGTTGGTGGAAGCAAGCAGGAAAGCGCCTGTACACAAGCTTGCTACCTCGGCTCCGTGTTTATATTGATCGACGATCCATGGTACAAAATCCTTGTTTCGTTCCAGACCCTCCATTGGGTTGCCATAAAAAGCAGGAATCATGATCAGGTCGGTCTTGCTTATCTCGTGCACCATATCACTGGGTCTGATAGCAAACAATCCGTCATAAAGTTCCGTCTCTTTGCTCAAGCCTACCAGGTGTATATCAAACGGCGGATTTTTGCCCCTCGCCAGCATGTGACCATTAACAAAACTGAAAACTTTATAGGTGCCTATGACACTGCTAAGGATAATTGGTCCTTGCGGAATTATGATTGAAACGTGCTTCATTGTTATGGTAATATTTAATTGGTGTGAAATACAAATTTAAACGACAATGTTGGCGCAATCAACCCCTAAGGTTGTCGTATTCACACACCATGGTTGGCCCGTGCTCAGATTAAGTTTGTAGTAAATAATGGGTTAATGGTGAGTGGTGAATAGTGAGTAGTTGACTGACCATTCACCACTCAACATTCACTAATTCACTCAATCAGTAAATCAATAAACAAAAAACCATGGATGCTTCAGCGAACATTTTAAACTGGTTTGAGATATCGGTAAGCGATATCGCCAGAGCCAAAAAATTTTATGAGACTATTTTCTCTATCCAGATGGAAGAGATGGAAATGGGTGGCATGAAAATGGCCGTGTTTCCTTATGACCCGATGGGTGGCAAATTATCAGGTGGTTTAGCGCAAAGCGATATGCATAAACCCAGCGCCGATGGCGTAAAAGTGTATTTTAATGGCAATCCCGATTTAGATGCGGTGCTTTCAAAAGTTGAAGCCGCAGGTGGCAAGGTAACCATGCCAAAAGGTAAGATCAGCGATGATATTGGCTACATGGCCTTCTTTATCGACACCGAGGGAAATGCTGTGGCACTCCACTCACGAAACTGATCTTGTATAGCATACCCCCGGGGCGTGTGGATTTTAAACCATGCGTCAACAATATCCTGTTCCTTTGTCCCGGCCCCTTTGAATGAAAATTCATTGGTTCCGGGGTTATAGGAATAATCGTTGGCCCATTGATGACAATGCATCGCGGTTAATTCGATCGCATCCATTATAAACTCAATTTCTGCGTTGGTCATGGTTGGGTGTACCGATAGCCTG
>JAICXZ010000508.1 GCA_025934475.1 Mucilaginibacter sp.
AGATGACCAATATGGCTACAGTGAAAACCTTCTCCCATGTATATTTTGCCAGTACGATAAATACTGCAGTTATCGCTATCACTTCGGCTGCCTCTGCAATCAGACTGTACCGGGTGAGCTTTGCGTGCATCGAAGTTTTCTCTTGCCGGATAAGTGTGCGGATATTGATAAACTTCCTGATAAAATCGCGTCCGAAGCCAAGTACGCGGACTTCTTTCGCCTGGTTTATCCCGGTAAGTGCTTGGTTTAGGTAGTGTGCTTCCCGTTCCAGTGGCACAAATTTTCTATCAAGCTGCAGCAGTTTATGGCCCGAATGCCATTTTACGATGGCCAGGGGGATAAAGACAACAATAAACGACAAACCGAACAGTGCGTGTATGCTAAAGAAGAACACGATCAGAAAAATCAAAGTCAACGCATTTAATACAAGCGTATTGAAGTCCTTTAGCAACAGGGGTATCTTATAAGCCGCTTGCTGCTGTGCCTGGTGGAGCGTGTCATGGTATGATGGATTTTCGTAATACTCGTAATCAACATCGATCGCCTTTTGAAGTATCTGGGCTGAAAGCTGATCGGTTATTTTATACTGAAGCTTAACATCAATATAGGCAGAATATTGGCTAATGAATACCATGAGTAACTGAGTGACCGCATAGCTAAAAATAAATAGCAGCACTGGGTAGAAAGTGCTCTGACTGTGCATTACCGCCTCTATCATCCGCTTCATAAAATAAAGCGAGGCAACGGGAAGAAACGCTTGTACCAATTGCAGGATGAAGTTGAGCCTATGAGCAGGGCGGTCTGTACTCCAAAGCAATGCGAGCGCTCGCCTCAGATCGTGTAAAAATTCATTTAGGCTTTGCTTTAGGTCCAAGTGGTAAATTATTTATAATAAGCCTGCGATTTAATTAAAAATTGCCTAATAAATAAAGCAAAGTTGACTGATAATTTCTAATTTTATGGACATTTAATTTCTTTTTTGTTTAATGGTTAAGATATTTGGCCAAAGACAAAAGGATTACAGTTTCGTGTTTGAATGCTGAAAAAGTGAGTAAAGGGTAGGGGCATATGTTATCCGGGTTAAGGAATTACCTAGGTCTTTTTTACTGAAATGTATCTTAAAACAAGTTTACTACTCTTATTTTTTATCGGTTTTAATTTATCTGTCGCGTTTGCCCAGGGGAAACATCATGCAGTAATTGGGCCCGACGATTCACAAGCATCGTCCTATGTTTTTAGCGGATACGATTTAACTACTTTTAATGCCGATCAGATTTCAGACGCCGACATTAATACCATAAAATCCAAATTGCAATCTCGCGGCATTTCGAATGACCAGGCCGAACAAATGGCTGTTAGCAAAGGCATGCCACCTGCCCAGGCTCAAAAGCTGAAAGCTAGATTGATGGGATTGTCCGGTACCGGCATCGGAAGTGTCTCAGGCGCATCTGGTAGTGATACCACATCGTCGGTTTCGAGGGCGGGCGAAGGTAATAGTTACCTGAGTTATCAAAAACCGAAAAGCTCGTCTGATGTATTTGGCTCATCTTTCTTCAATACGCCTTCCTTGTCTTTCGAGCCTAATTTACGTATCGCAACGCCGCTGAATTACGTTCTTGGCCCGGACGATGAATTACTGATCACGGTTTCCGGCTACCAGGAGGCAGTTTTCAGATCAAAAGTACAACCCGAGGGCACAGTATTTTTACCGCAGGTCGGCACAATTCCCGTCGCCGGGCTAACCATCGAGCAGGCAACCAACCTGTTACGCACAAAGATGAGTCAAACAGCATACCGATCATTGAAAGGCGGTTTGTCCAGCCTCGTTGTTTCACTGAGCAAGATCAAAAGCATACACGTCACCGTTGTGGGGGCAGCCAAACCTGGAAATTATACCGTATCGTCTGTTTCCACGGTATTTAACTCGCTATATGTATGTGGCGGCCCTGGCGACATTAATACGTACCGAAATATTGAGCTGATAAGAAACAACAAGGTTCAGCAAAAAATAGATCTCTATCAATTCTTGACAAGGGGCGATCAGCAAGGCAATGTGCCGCTAAAAGAAAATGATGTTATCAACTTCCCGGTATATAATAAACATGTAACCATTTCGGGCCAGGTAAAAAGGCCGGGTGTTTTTGAGTTGAAAGATGGTGAAACATTACAGGATTTGCTGTTTTTTGCTGGAGGATACACTGATAGGGCATACAAAGCTTCTATTAAAGTATGGCAGATAACAGACACCGCGAGAAGAATTCGTGACATATCCAAAGCCGAATTGGGCTCGTATTTACCATCGAACGGTGACGAGTTCCGGGTTGATTCTGTATCCGGTAAATTGATTAATGGCGTTGCTATTTTAGGCGCCGTTCGCCGGCCGGGCGAATTTGAGCTGGTTCCGGGGTTAACCATAAGCGGACTAATAAGACGAGCGGGAGGATTGGACGAAAATGTTTTTACCCAGCGCGCTAACCTCACCAGGGTTCATACTGACGGAACGAAAGAGAATATCACGTTCAATGTGTCAAACGTAATGAGTGGTGGGGCTGACGACGTCAGACTGGTGAAGGGTGACGCTATAAATATTGCCTTCATCAATGATCTGAGGAGCAATTACGTGATATCAGTAGAGGGAGAGGTCAGAAAACCGGGACAGTATGGTTTTAGGCGTAATCTTGCTTTAAAGGATGCGCTGCTTATGGCCGGTGGTTTTACCGATGCAGCCAGCTCATTTAACATTGAAGTGGGCCGCAGGATAACAGATCAGAGCATGCACGTAAACGTAGACTCCATTGCGAAGGTGTATAACGTCGATATCCATAATGGCCTCGAAATAGACAATGTTAATTTTATTCTCGAACCATTTGATATCATTACGGTAAGACGTAATCCGGGATACTCCGAGCAAAAGCTGGTCACAATAAAAGGAGAAGTTAATTTCCCGGGGAACTATACTATCGAGTCCAAGAATGAAAGGATAAGCAATCTGATCAAACGCGCCGGAGGGTTGTCGCCGATGGCGAACAAAGAGGGTGTTTTCTTGATACGGAACAGCGGAGCGACCGACACTTCAAAGAAGCAAAGTGTAAAGACCATTGAAGAAAGTACGGAGGATAAAACAGGCGAGAAGGTAATCCGGGATGTAAATAAAACCAATGACCACATTGCCGTTAATCTGGATGAGGTGCTGAAAAAACCCGGTTCAACAAGCGATTATCTACTTCAGGACGGCGACGTAGTCCAGGTATCGAAACTTGATCCGCTGGTGAAAGTGAGCGGCGAGGTTTTGTCATCAACAAAAACAGGTTTTGTAAAAGGTGAGCCTCTAAACTATTATCTGACCCAGGCCGGTGGAACAACTGACCAGGCACGTCGTTCAAAAATTTATGTTGTATATTCTAACGGAAGCGTAAATCGAACTCATAATGGCTTTTTCGGTTTGTTCAGATCATACCCGCGTGTTGATGCCGGCGCCGAGGTAATTGTTCCGGGTAAAAAGGCCACCAGAGGCATGTCGGTGGGAGAAGCGCTAGGCATTTCGTCCACTGCATTGTCGTTAGTGTCGCTTATTATCATCACAATATCCACCCTTAAGAAATAATATGTCCAGCCAGGAGAAGGTAAAATTGGTAGGTGATTATTTACTAAAAAAATGGTATTTTTTGGTACTGGCCATTATTGTCGGCGCGGGACTTGGATATTTAAAATTAATGACCAAGCCGCCCGTATATTCAGCGAGCATTAGTTTTGTGTTATCAACTGAATCCCGGC
>JAICXZ010000332.1 GCA_025934475.1 Mucilaginibacter sp.
GGGTATTTTTTACAAGGGTGCGGTTGCGGATCCTAAAAGTTCAATATTCCCACAGGTGTGGGCCGTTGATGATGACTATGTGAATACGCTCGGCATGAAAATTTTGACCGGCCGCAATTTTTCAAACAAAATGGCATCCGATTCTAATGCCCTCGTTATAAATGAGACCGCTGCCAAGCTGCTCGGGTTTACTGATCCAATTAATAAGGTGATCTACACTTCGCCTGGTGGCAACGCAGGCAAGTTTCAGCCGATGACCATTATTGGAGTTGTCAAAGATTTTAATTTCAGTTCGCTGCGGCAGAATATCGACCCGGTGGTAATGGAATTAAGGGATGATACCGGCGATTTGAGTATAAAACTCCAGGCCTCGTCTATATCGGCATTGCTTCCCCAAATTGAACATGACTGGAGGGAACTATCGCAGGCGCCGTTCCAGTATTCGTTCATGGATCAGGATTTTGACGCCATTTATCGTAGCGAACAACGCACCGGCACAATTGCCATGGTACTTACTTCGCTTGCTGTTATCATTGCCTGTCTCGGCTTGTTCGGCCTGGCTGCATATGCAGCCGAACAGCGTGCCAAGGAAATAGGTATAAGGAAGGTGCTTGGCGCCACTGTCACCAATATTGCCGGCATGCTATCAAAGGATTTCATTAAATTGGTTTTGATAGCCATTATTATATCATCGCCCGTAGCATGGTACCTGATGCACAAATGGCTTCAGGATTTTGCTTACAGGGTAAATTTTGAATGGTGGATTCTTGCTATAGCGGGAGGCGCCGCTATACTAATTGCATTTGCAACAATAAGTTTTCAATCAATAAAAGCGGCACTAGCAAATCCAGTGGATAGTTTGAGATCAGAGTGATGGGTTAACCGGCAGCCGGTTTTGAGATAAGGTTTGACGTTTACAATTTAATGTTTGTATCATGTTCAGGAACTACTTTCTCATTGCCTTCAGAAATATACGACGTAACTGGAGTTATACTTTTCTGAATGTTTTCGGCCTAACTCTGGGGATCGCATCATGCCTGATCCTCTTTTTGGTTGTGCGGAATGAACTCACTTACGACAATTACAAAAAAGCTGACCGCATTTACCGCGTAACCTGGAACGCGATCGACTTCAACTCAAATATATCGCTGGCCGTTGCGCCAAAAATGCGCGCCGAGTTTCCGGAACTGCAGGTTGCGCAGGTGATGTACAACCAGGAGGCGATGATCAAGATCAATAATCTACGTTTCAAGGAAAAAGATTTTGTTATTGCGGACGAATACCTTCCTCAGATATTTGATTTTCAGTGGATAGCAGGTGACCCAAAAACCGCTTTAAAGGAACCGAATTCCATTGTGCTCACGGAGAGCATCGCCAAAAAATATTATGGCAACACCGACCCGATGGGCCGGGTGATCAAGGTTGAAAACCAATTCAATGCAAAAGTTACCGGTGTGATCAAAGACCTGCCGCCAAACCGGAGCGTTCCGATACAAATACTGCTTTCATTTGAAACAATAAGGAACCAGGTAAAAGATGACATGAACAACATCTATGATATTGGCGGCGGTTTTTTTACATTCATGCTTTTGCCGGAGAACTATTCGATGGAGCGTATCAAAGCCCGGATACCGGCATTCATTCATAAAAACTGGGACCTTAACCCGAAAGAAGTTAGGTTCCCGCTTCAGCCGGTTCGGGACATTCATTTCGATCAACGGTATATCAATAACGCAGTTACACCAACCTCAAAGGATACCTATTACGCACTGTTTGGTGTGGCGTTGCTCATCATTATAACCGCTTGTATCAACTTCGTCAACCTGGCAACGGCCCAGACAATCAAACGTGCGAAAGAAGTGGGCGTTCGCAAAGTATTGGGCGCCAACCGCGGCCAGCTTATACGTCAATTTTTAGGCGAAACCACGGTATTGGTCGTATTTTCATTGACGCTTGGTGTGTTACTGGCCTCAATGTTCCTTTCCGGCTCTGCATCATGGATCAATACAAAACTCGACCCCGCGCAGTTAGCCGAACCTATGGTTGTTGCTTATATAGCAGGTATCACGATTACAGTTATCCTCATTGCGGGCCTTTATCCCGCATTTGTGCAGTCTGCATTTCAGCCGGTCGAATCATTAAAAGATAAAGGAGGCAAATTCGTCAAAGGATTTACACTGCGCAAAGGATTGGTTGTTGCCCAGTTTGCAATTTCGCAGGTGTTGATCGTCGGTACCATCATTGTGGCCAACCAGATGAATTTCTTTGAAAACCAGGACCTTGGTTTTAATAAGGATGCAATTGTATCGTTCTATATCCCTGATCATGCTAAAATGTATGTATTGCATCAGCAACTGGTGAGCAACCCGGGTGTGGAACAGGTTACTTTATCTAATGGCGCTCCATCTTATAACAACAATTTCAATGGCTTCACCGCACCAAAGTTTGGTATCACGAAGGATGACGTCAGCGAAGTGAAGTTTATCGATGAGAACTATATCGACATGTTTGGCCTTAAAATGCTTGCCGGCCAAAAAGTAATAAAAAAAGGGCCCAAAGATACTTTGCAGAACATTATAGTTAATGAAACACTGATTCATAAACTGGGGATCACAGATCCCGAAAAAGCAATCGGTCAGCAAATTAACTGGAATGGACCGGCAACTATCACCGGTGTGATTCACGATTTTCAAAGCGAATCGAAACACAAATTGCGCAGGGCATGCATATTGGTTTACAATAACAACCGGTTTTTTATGGCGAGCGTAAAGCTGCGCGCGGGTGCGATCAATCAAACCATGGATCGCATCGGCAAAGATTGGTCGGCCTTATTCCCTGATAACCTGTTTGAATATAAATTTCTGGACGATCATATAGCCAGCTTTTATACCCAGGAGCAAAAGGAATATACGGCGTTTAAATTTTTCTCGTGTATTGCCATCATTATCGGTTGCCTGGGTTTATATGGCCTGGTAATGTTTGCAGCAGCACAGCGTACCAAAGAAGTCGGCATCCGCAAAGTATTGGGCGCACCAATCATGAGTATTATCGGCCTGTTTTCTAAAGAATTTGTGTTGCTCATCATCATCGCGTTCGTTATCGCTGCACCCCTGGGTTATTGGATGATGCATAGCTGGCTAAATAATTACGCCTACCATATAAGCATAGGCCCGGGAATATTCGTGATCGCAATAGCTGCATCGTTTGCGATAGCTGCGATAACTATAGCCTATCAAACGATAAAGGCAGCGAGAGTGAACCCGGTTAAGAGCCTTAGAAGTGAGTAGCTGTGGCAGTTGCAGTAGCTGTCGATATTTAGTGTTTAGTGTTTAGTGTTTAGTATTTAGAATTTAAATCGCCATGATAAAGAACTACATCAAAACTGCCTGGCGCAACATTATTGCCAACAAGCTTTTTGCAACGCTTAATATAGCGGGTTTAGCCATCGGTATTTGCGTTTGTATCACTTTGTTTGCGTGTGCTTCTTATGAATTGAGTTTTGATCGCATGTACAAAAACTCAAAGGATATCTATCGTGTCAACCTGCAAAGCGGCGCGCAATTCAACTATAATGTTTGGGCACAACAGCCGGGGTTAACAGGACCTACTTTACTTAAGGATGTTCCGCAAGTAAAAGCTATGACCCGGTTGCTTAAACACGATTTCGGTGCTGTAGTATCCTTAAAAACTGATGGTAAAACCATCGGCGAAAAAGGCCTGTATATGGCCGATCCGTCAGTTTTAAAAATTTTCGATTTCAGCTTTACTGAAGGGAACGCTCAAAGTGCTTTTATACAGCCTAAATCAGTTGTTATCTCTGAGTCGGCAAAAGAGAGACTGTATGGTAAAGGACCGGCTTTTGGTAAAATTATTTATGTTGAAAATGAGGATACTTTACATGTTTCGGGTGTCTATAAAGATCTGCCACAAAATAGCACTATCGATTGCGACATGGTCTACAACATCATGGATTCATGGGCCGGTAAGGATGTTTACTGGGGTAATTCAAGCTATGAAACCTATGTTCAGCTGCAGCCCGGCGCTGATGAAAAGCAGGTGCAGAAAAAGGCCAACGTTCTGGTTAATAAATATGTACCGGAAAAAGGCCGCTTTTTTGTTGGATTCCTATTTCAGCCGCTCACGGATATCCACCTGTATTCCGCTGACATAAGAGCTGGTTTTTCTACCAGGATCGGTAGCATAGCTACGGTAAAGGCATTATTGTTCCTGTCGCTCCTGGTGCTGGTTATCGCCTGTATTAATTATATGAATCTTTCAACGGCACGCTCGGAAAAGCGTGCCAAGGGAGTAGGGGTGAATAAAGTATTAGGTGCTGACAGGCGGCATCTATTGGCGCTTTTCTACACCGAAACGGCTGTGCTATCTTTTGTTGCCATTGTTATTGGGTACCTGGCCTGCTTTGTTCTGCAACCCTTTTTTCAAAATATTACCGGCTTAGAATTAAAACCAACTGAGCTATTGACAGCACCAATCTTAACATGTCTGCTGTTAACGTGGATCATCGTGACAATTGTAGCGGGTAGCTATCCGGCATTTTCTATGTCGCGCATTTCCCCGCTTGTTTTAATGAATAAGCTGAAAATAAAACATTCTGCTGCTGATTTTATCCGCAGATCCCTGGTTGTGTTTCAGTTTGCGTCGTCCATTATCCTGATCATTTCAGTTATCGTGATCCTTCAACAAATGAATTATATCAGGAATAAGGACCTCGGCTACAATCCGAAAGGAATTGTCTCCGTTTCTATCAAAGCCGCTCAAAACAAGCAGCAGGTTTCCGCTTTCATTAACGATCTCAAGAACACGGCGAGTGTAGAAAGCGCAACGCCATCGCAATCCCTTCCCGGTGACATGGAGAGCGGCAAAAGCATCA
>JAICXZ010000550.1 GCA_025934475.1 Mucilaginibacter sp.
AACGATGTGGCTGCAAGCTATGCGGGCAGGCAGATTGCGATTGAAGGCAGCGTCAATACCGAAAGCAACAGCATACGCATCGGGCGGTGGAATACAACCTCTGCTTCGGGCAATATCAGCGCGGTTGCCGAGTTGCCAAAAGATGTAACGTTTATACCGCCGCATTCGGGAGTGTACAATACCCCGATTACCTTGCTCAACAATTCGGCTGATTATACACAGCAGCTGAGCGAAAGCGCGCAAAAATATGCCTATGTCCCCACGTCTGACGGCGGCACGCTTAGGGTAAAAACAGCTGATTTCAGCCGGCAGGATTCGCCGCTTAAATTTAAGAGCTATCTTACCTTGTATATAAACAATGGTCAGTCGGCCAAAATGATGGTGTTCGAGGATAGCTTTTATGTGTCGAAATCCATAAAAAGCACGGTGTCGCCGCTTAAGCTCCAGGGAATGCAGGCATCTTCGAGGGGCGATCTGTTTTATACCTGGAATTAGGAAAGATGTGTGTTGATGTGCGGATGTGCAGATATGCAGATATGCAGATGTGCGGATGTGCAGATATGCAGATGTGCAAATGTGGACTGACGGTGATGTGTTGACGAACTCATCTATAATTTGCACATTTGCACAAATTTCGCGGAAGCAATAAATCCGATCCCGATAGCTATCGGGATGAAAATCCGAAATTTGAAATAAAAAAATTGGTCCCGTAGTTCAACGGATAGAATAGAAGTTTCCTAAACTTTAGATATGAGTTCGATTCTCGTCGGGACCACGTTTAAAAAGTCAAAAGCCTTTAGATGGAAATCTGGAGGCCTTTTGTTTTTGCGCCACATTAAGCAGGCTTGCTAATTTATGTCATTATTAAAATTGGTATATTTGTATAATGATACGTACTATTTTAAAATCGAATAAAAATAACCTTACGCTCACGTTGCCCGATGATCTGGTGGGTAAACTGATCGAGGTGATCGCTTTTGAAATAAAAGAAGGTCCGCAACAAGATACCCAAACAAACCAACGGCCCAAGCCATCGCAACTGCGTGGTTTCCTCTCCCAAAAAAGTGCAGACTCGATGCACAAATATATTGACCAAAGCAGGGCAGAATGGGATACCTTGTAGACAGCAATGTTTTAATTGATTATGTTGCAGAGCGATTTAAAAAAGATCAGCTTAAATCTCTCGACGCTATATTTGATGAAGCAATCCGCGTTTCGATTATTACTAAAATCGAGATACTCGGGTACAACGGGGAGCCAAAGGAAGAGGAAAAAATGCTTTTGTTTTTGGATTATTCAGATATAATTCCCCTTTCACAAGACATCATAGAAAAGACGATCGCGATAAAGAAATCGATAAAAATTAAAACACCTGATGCAATTATCGCCGCTACCGCGATGGTTAATGATTTAACATTGATAACAAACGACGAATCAGATTTTAGCCGTGTAAAAGAATTGAAGATATTTAATCCTTACAATTTTTAGGGAATGTTTGTAACAAGCAATTGAAAAGTCTTCAATGCACCTTAATAGTTGGACTGAACTCAATTGCACAGTCAACGGAAGTCTGGAGGCTTTTTTGTAACTTTCACAATGAGACAGTCACTGCAAAATATACACCCGATCTTCTTCCTGATCGCAGCAACCACATTTGAAGTCACCGGCGATGCCATGATCAGAAAAACCATGTATGAACATACGGGCATGGCACGAATTGCACTGGGATTATTGGGGGCAATACTTCTTTTTGGCTATGGGTTTTTTCTTAACCTGGCCCCGGTCGAGTTTGGCAAGGTTGTTGGACTTTACATTGCAACCTTATTCGTAATGTGGCAGATAATAAGCTATTTTACCTTTAAGTCGATCCCCACCATTCCCATGATCGTTGGCGGCTCGTTGATCGTAATCGGCGGTCTGGTCATTACTTTCTGGAAAAATTAAAATCAAGCCCAGACACAGGTGTTAATGAATTTGGATCGGGATTAAATAAAGATCGGCCAGGAATAGCCCCCATTTACAAAGCTAAAACCCGGCCTGGCAGGTGGCTTTTAGTATTTTTAATGCAGCTTTAATTGTTAAGGCAATCAAGATATGTAAATCGGTAATACTGAAACTTTAACTATAACTTGCAGTTATTGTGATCGGGGTACGGCATGCAGCCGCACTCATCGACATGACCTCCGGTGAGTTTTTAACCAAACCTTTATAGGTATCGACTATTGGCGGAATGGATTGAATAACACCCGAAAAAGCGGTAATTTAGCAAGCGCTTAATATAATTAAATGGAAAACGAACAGGAAAAAATGAGAAAGCTCATTAAACTGAATGATGAGCTTGAAAATTATTTTAGAAATACCATCATACCCCAGCTGTTTGTAGACCGCAACCTTATACTGCGCAAATTCACCCCGCCCGCAATGAAACAATTTAGCCTGAAGCGTGACGACGTGGGCAGGCCTATAATTGATATTAAGGACCACTTTAGGTTTCCTTCGATCATAGACGACATAAGCTGGGTAATTGATAACAATGGAATTTTGGAAAAGGAAGTGCAGACTACCGATTTTAGATGGTACGAAATGAACATTATACCTTATGTTGTTGCGAAAACGAAAAAGACCAATGGAGTGATCATTACTTTTATTGAAATAACAGCGCGGATCAAAGACCTAAAGAGCCAGGAAACACTGGTGGCCCACCACGAAACGCTGCTGGATACGATTTCGCACGACATTAAAACCCCGCTGACCAGCTTGCTGTTAACCGTAAATCACCTGAAACAGATCTCAACCGATAAGTCCGATGCGTTTTTGAAGCTATTTGGTATTTTAGAAAACTCGATTAAGAAAATGCAGGAGGTTATTCATGAGCTGACCGATGCAGGGAAGCTCAAGAACAAATACCAGGCGGAAGAAGAGTTGCTGGATTTCGAAAATATCCTGGAAGACGTCCGCCTGACACTTGCCAGCACGATAATAGAATCCCATGCTAAAATTACCACCGAGATTAATGTATCTGAAATTTTTTATTCAAGGCGGAAACTGAGAAGCGTGGTTTATAACCTGGTTAATAACGCCATCAAGTTCCAGCCCCCGGGTCAGACACCGGAGATTTTTATCAAAACCGAAAAACAAAAAGATTTCATCGTTATTTCGGTAAAGGACAATGGCATAGGTATAGATGCGGCTAAGCAGCATAAGGTATTTGCCAAATATGAAAGGATCGATAAGTCTGTTGAAGGCTCGGGCATTGGGTTATACCTGGTGAACGAGACTGTAACGACCGGCGGCGGAAAAATCAAACTAAAAAGCAAATTAGGTGAGGGCGCTGAATTTAAAGTGTACTTACCCATGCATAATTAGAAGACTCCCCTTCGCCGATCGTAAATTATCCCTTAATGATGCAAATTGGCTGGTAATTGTGCATAAATGGCGCTACGCATCACATCCAGATCTTTTAGTCTTTGACGTTTTTTCCGAATTTCTTCGGTAAGCTTCCTGATCTTCTCATTTTGCTTACCAACAT
>JAICXZ010000350.1 GCA_025934475.1 Mucilaginibacter sp.
AAACGTCATCGCATCAATCCTGCCGATGCCCGCCATGTGTTTCATGTATGTACCGGCAACCGCTGGATGGACCTGGGCGAACGTGAACGAAAGCCGGGAATGCTCTTCGGCGAGTTCTGGTATCAAAATGAACTTTGCATCCTTTTTGCGGATACCAACGTGGGTAAATCCCTGCTTGCCGTGCAAATTGCCAACAGCATCACGCGCCGTAGCCCCATCCGGCCCTTTGCTCTCGGGACCCCCCGTTCAAAAGTGCTTTATATCGATTTCGAGTTAAACACAGCCCAGTTCTGCGCGCGTTACAGTGATGAAAAATACAGTTATAGTTTTACCGACCTGTTTATGCGCGCCGATTTTGATCCCGGTTTCGAAATGCCCGACTACTGCACCTCGTACGATGATTTCATCATTGCCGGCATCGAATACAAAATACAGCTCACTAACCCTTCGGTGCTCATTATCGACAATATTACCTGTCTTCGCGGCGGCACCGAAAACTCTACTATTGCCCTGGCATTGATGAAACGACTAAAAGCGCTTAAAGACACGTACAAATTATCTATCCTGGTACTGGCGCACACACCCAAACGCCGCAATCCTTATCGGCCCCTTTTGGCCGAGGACCTCCAGGGCAGCAATCTCATCATCAATTTTGCCGACAGCGCATTTGCTATCGGGCGCAGCACTATAGAAAAAGGCCTTCTTTATCTCAAACAGATCAAACAGCGAAGCTCCGCACAACTTTACGGCGAACACAACGTATGCCTTTGCCGCATTTACCGTCGTAGCGGTTTTCTCCGCTTCCGGTTTCTCGGCCACGGCGACGAAAAAGAGCACCTGCAGACTACCGCATTATCAAAACGGCAAATGTTACCCACAAAAGTTGTACGGCTGAGAGAAGCCGGATTTACTCAGCGCCAGATTAAAAAGCGGCTTAAAGTTTCGTTGGGATTGGTGAATAGGATGGTGAATAGTTAAAACTAATAATCTCGCTAAACTAATCGTTATGTGCGAAGCCTTCTATCAGCTTACTTTCTGATAATCAAAAAAATAGAAAAAAAACTATTGCAAATTTTAAACCAAACGCCTATATTCGATTCGGCCTTTGACGACTAATAGACCTTAATTAAAAGAACTTTATCAAAAGCCTGAATTTATTTAGCCCTTTCCAACCTATTGATTTAATAACGTTTTAATCAGCGGTGATAAAAATCATCGTTGGCATTTTTTGTTTTATATTCTTATTGCGGCAGACGCACGTGAATGTTGCGGGGGCGGGTTGTGCCGGTGTGATTCATGAAGATAATGTGGTGTTGATTATAGCGACTTGGTTGCTGAGTGCGTGCGCGTGCGCTTTGCAGATGCATGTTATGGCAAAATCTAATTCCAACTTATAAGCAAACTCAACCTTTTTTTAACCTAAGTCTAAAAAACCATGATCAGATTAAATTTATGCAGACAACTAACTTTGCTTGCATTTGCCTTAGTTGCCCCTGTGTTTTTGTATGGGCAAAACCCGAAGAGCTCCCTCGCTGCGAAACACGGCCACTCGGAAACGGCCTCCGCAGCAGCAAAAATCAAAAAACAGGCAGTTACCTTTAATAGTGTCGCTCCGGCGGCACCGGGTATAACCGATCACAACGACGTGCCGGTTTATAGTTCGACGGATGACCAGGCTGAAGTTCACATGTCTATTAACCCTAATAATCCGAGTGTTCTCGCGCTGAGCTTCAATAGCTATGTTTTTATCAGCGGAGTCGGTACGTACACTCAAAGTCATTATGTAAGCACAAACAGCGGGGCAGCATGGTCGGGTTCCGAAATTTATAACACATCTTCTCCGAGTGTTGGTGGAGATCCATCCACTGCAATCGATGCCAATGGAAATATATTTGTTTCGACAATGAAAAGTGACGTTAACGGTAATGATGTTGGTTATGAAATTATTAAATCTACAAATAACAGCACTTTTGGGAACCCAGTGCCAGCCGGAGGGCAATTCGAATTCGACAAGGAGATGATTGCCGCCGATAATCTTAGCACCAGCCCCTATAAAAATAATCTTTATTGTGCATGGACGGAGTTTACGACACCCTATGGCTATCCCATCGTGCGTTTTAATCGGTCGACGGATGGTGGAACTACTTTTTCAGCGATGGCTACGTTAAAAAATGGCCCTGGTCAGGGAACAAATGTGCAAACAGGCCCCAACGGCGAAGTTTATGTCTGCTATGCGGATTATGGTCCCGGACCTGCGATGACTGAACCTGCAGATGGCTTAGGATTTGTTAAATCGACGGACGGCGGAGTCACATTTTCGGCTGCACAGGTGGTTGTTCCTTATGTCGGCATTCGTAAAACCGACGGGGGCGATCCTGCGTTCAACTATGTAGGCGTAAATGACTTTCCAAGTATGGCGGTCGATAAAAGTTCGGGATCTCACCGGGGCAGAATTTATGCTGTTTTTGCAGCCCAGCAAAACGGAAATGGCAAAGCAGTAATAGAGCTTACCTACTCCGATAACCAGGGGGCAAACTGGTCTTCACCGCAAATTATCAGCTTTAGTACGGCCACACAAAGTTTCTTCCCATGGATTGCCGTCGACCAAAGCGATGGCACACTCTTGGTCGCCTATTACAGTATCGATGGTGCCAACTTCCAGACAAATACTTACCTCGCCATTTCCGGGGATGGCGGCAATACCATCATTACCCAGAAAGTAAGCGATGTTTCGCATGTGACACAGCCTATTAACAATAGTCGCTACAGGACAGGATACGCGGGCGACTATATCGGCGTTGTTGCACAGGGCGGGAAGGCCTATGTTGGCTGGATGGATGAAAGAACAAATGTTTGGCAGGTTTATGTATCAGAGGTCGACTATCCAACAGCGCCGACGATTACAGGAACCAGCGCTTTTTGTACATCTTCAACACTTACCGCCTCGAGTGAGCCGACCGGTGCAACTATAACCTGGTCGGTTTCGCCATCAGGGGTTGTTAATATATCGCCCTCCGGCTACCAGGTAACAGCAACCAAGGTCAGCTCAAGTTCCACCCTTCTAAAGGCCACTGTTGTAACTGGGGCCGCCGGAACGATGACGCTGACAACCTACCCAATCATCACAGCGATATCGTCGCAAATGAGCGGTGCGTGTAGCAACGGGTATCAGTCCTGGTACGTGTCGGCTACAACAAACGGCATACCAGCTTCCAACTGGCAATGGACAGCCCCAACTGGTACTACCAGTACGTTTATCATTCAAAGTCCGAATTCGCAGTCTACCTATATTAGGGTAAAGGGTGGTGGTACGCCGCAAGTGAATTATACCGATGTCTGCGGGGATATCTCTGCCAATGCGGGTGTCACCATTTACAGCCCTTGCACAGGTGCCTCAGCCGTGGTGATCTATCCCAACCCGGCAACCAGCCAACTGACAATCAAAAACGGCAATATCACGAGTCCATCAGATGCGGCGGCAAGCGGTCAAACAAGCTTAGCATCTCAAGCTTACTCAGTACAGTTGCTGGATGTAAACGGAAAGGTCCTGAAAACGGGGCAAAATACTAATGGCAATCAAAATGTTACGCTTTCAACGGGAGACCTGCAAGGAGGCACCTATTACCTGCATATTTTTCAGCCTGGCCAGGATACGATTGAAAAACAGGTAATTATCCAGCGTTAGCTATATATTTATTTTACCGGCCTAAAAAATACTAAAATGCCTGCCCGATGGCTTATTGAGGTGGGCATTTTTTGTTTCCAGGCTACCACAAGCCCAATCTGTGACGGTTAAGGTGACGAAATATAGTTCGTCGGTTGAAGCATTACGTGCCATGAAATAAATATGGCAATTAATTTTTTTGAATGCGGCATTGTTTTTACTCGAGCGTGGACGCTCGAAACTTTGGGTGTTCAAGTGTGACACTTGAACAGGCGCGTATAATACGCGGATTTAAAATCCGAGAGTTACGCCAGATCGGGATTGCAAATCCCGACCAACCTTGAGCGAGATTTAGGTGTAACAGCGGTCAATGAGAATGAAAATTTATTAAATTAGTAAGCTTGCGAAAATCACAAAAAATTTCTACGGGTGAAATCAAATACAAAATATAGTGTAAGGGAACCGTTGCCGACTATGAATATTGACGTGACGCTATTAAAAAGTATCGAAAACTATCTTTTTAATAGCATACCGAAATTAATTGGTATTAGTGGCACCAAAAAACATGAATACTATAAGATAAGCATAGTGGACGCTCATAACGAATTAACGTTGGCTACAATTGATTCTTATGAGCATGAATTACTCCCTCCCAAAACGAACGAAGTCCGAGTCGTCTTTAATATTCATAACGTTGAAAAGGATACATCTGTTAACATTGAAATAAGATTTACAAAGGATCAATTTTCTTCAAAAGTCCGATTGGAACTGACATCTCTTAATTCAAAAGAACTAGCTACTGGAATTTTGGCAAAGGTTCGAGAGATACTCGATCAAAAAAGGAATCATAACTGGCTTTTCCAACCATCGTTGAAATTGTACCCTGTCATGCTGATTTTAATTGTAGGCATAGGTTACTTGTCTAGATATACATATAAGAATAATGCCAAATGGTCTACAATCGACATGTTGGTTAATATACTAATGATTACCTACCTCTTTTTGTTCAGCAGACTGAAGCCTTACATGGCTTTTGATACTCG
>JAICXZ010000697.1 GCA_025934475.1 Mucilaginibacter sp.
GAAAAAAACAGTCTTAACTAAAAATGAGCACTATTCTTTTAAAAAAACTACTGATGGGACTGGGGTATCATTTCAAAATAGGTTTCAAAAACTGCCCTGTATAAGAATCTTCTTTTTTAACCAGATCTTCCGGCACCCCTTCAAATACTACGTGGCCACCATTTTCGCCGCCTTCAGGGCCGATATCGATTACCCAATCGGCGCATTTGATCACATCCATGTTGTGCTCGATAACAATGATGGTATTGCCCTGATCGAGTAGCGCGTCAAACGATTTGAGCAGCTTTTTAATATCGTCGAAATGCAAACCAGTGGTTGGCTCGTCGAAAATGAAAAGGGTTTTATTTGAGTTATTGCCTTTCACCAGGAATGACGCCAGCTTGATGCGTTGTGCCTCACCGCCCGACAGTGTGTTGGACGATTGCCCCAATTGAACATAGCCAAGGCCAACATCGGCCAGCGGTTTTATTTTGTTCAGGATCTTGGGCTCTTTGCGGAAGAACTCCAACGCTTCGTCAATGGTCATGCCGAGGATATCGGCTACGTTTTTATCCTGGTAAGTTACATCGAGAATATGCTGCTTGAAACGTTTCCCGCCGCAGGTTTCGCAAGTGAGGAAAATATCCGCCATAAACTGCATCTCTATCTTCACCTCGCCTTCACCCTGGCAAACGTCGCAACGGCCGCCTTCTACGTTAAATGAAAATGCCGATGGTTTCAGCCCGCCTGCTTTTGCTGCAGGTTGAGCAGCAAACAAATTACGTATCTCGTCCCACGCTTTGACATAAGTCACAGGGTTAGAACGTGACGAACGGCCGATAGGGTTTTGGTCAACCAGTTCAATTTGTTCTACCTTATTATAGTCGCCGGCCAATTCGTCGTACGAGCCGGTTTGCTCGCCGGTGTAATTGCCCAATGCTTTTTGCAGGGCAGGTGCTAATATTCGTTTTACCAAACTTGTTTTACCTGAACCGGATACACCTGTCACCACCGTGAGAACCCCAAGCGGAAACTTGGCATTTACATGCTTCAGATTGTTTTCGCGAGCGCCCTTAACCTCTACAAAATCATTCCACTTGCGGCGATGTGCAGGGATGGCAATTTCCTCCTTGCGCGCCAGGTAACGACCGGTCAGGCTATTGTCGTCTTCGATGATTTCATCGTAAGTGCCCGAAAAAACCAACTCGCCACCGTGGGTACCGGTTGCCGGACCAATATCAATGATATGGTCTGCCGCCTGCATAATCTCCTCTTCGTGCTCAACTACCAAAACGGTGTTACCCACATCACGTAATGACCTAAGCACTGTAATCAGTCGCTGCGTATCTCGGGGATGCAAACCGATGCTTGGCTCATCCAGCACATATATTGAACCCACCAGACTGCTGCCCAGTGAGGTGGCCAGGTTGATGCGCTGTGATTCACCACCTGATAAAGTATTCGACAAACGGTTCAATGTCAAATAACTCAATCCAACATTATTCAAGAAGCCTAAGCGACTTGTAATTTCTTCCAAAAGTCTTTTGCCAATCTTCTGATCCCGGGCATCTAGTTCGAGATTAGTGAAAAAATCCCATGCTTTATCGAGCGGCATCAGAACGATGTCGGTGATGGATTTGCCATTTACCTTTACATAAGCCGCATCGGGCCTTAAACGGCTGCCTTTGCAATCCGGGCAAGTAGTTTTGCCGCGGTAGCGCGATAGCATTACGCGGTATTGTATCTTATAGGTCTGCTCTTCGAGTTCCTTAAAGAATTCATCCAAACCACGGAAATATTGGTTACCTTTCCAGATCAGACGCTGTTGCTCTTCGGTCAGGTGATTATATTGACGGTGTATCGGGAAATCAAATTTTAGCGCATTCTTCACCAGAGCATCGTTCCATTCGCGCATCTTTTCGCCGCGCCATGGCGCGATTGCACCTTCGTAAACTGTCTTGCTTTTATCAGGTATTACTAAATCCTCATCGATACCAATAACTTTACCATAACCCTCGCAACGTTTACAAGCGCCGTAAGGATTATTAAAGCTGAAGAAATTGGGCGAAGGTTCCTCAAAAGTGATCCCATCCAATTCAAAACGATCGCAAAAAAAGCGCTCCGTTTCCTTTTCATCTTCGGGTTTCTGATAGCGTATATAACAATCACCTTTACCTTCAAAGAACGCCGTCTGAACAGAATCTCCCAGGCGGCTGATCGTCTCCTCGGTTTCGTTCTTGGTAACACGATCGATAACAATGTAAACCGGAGAAGCGGGTGGAGCCGGTTGAGTGGCGGCCTCAACTTTCGCCTTTTTTCTTTCACCTTTCACCTCCATCGGATCATTGGCGATAGATGTATCTTCCAAAATAGATTCAATCCTCGCAATTCTTCCCTCGTACTCAACCCGTACAAAACCTTTTTGTAACAATACCGCTAATTCTTCCTTCAGGCTACGGTTATTGTGCGGATGCAGCGGACAAAGAATCGTTACCTGCGTTTCGTCCGGCAACGAAGTAATAAAATTAACTACATCCGTTACTGTATCCCGCTTAACTATATTGCCCGACACCGGCGAAATCGTTTTGCCGATTCGCGAGAAAAGCAGCTTTAGATAATCGTATATCTCAGTAGAAGTACCAACAGTTGAGCGCGGGTTTGATGTGATTACCTTTTGTTCGATAGCAATCGCCGGGGCGATACCTTTAATATAGTCCACCTCGGGTTTATTCATCCTACCCAAAAACTGGCGCGCATAGCTCGAAAGACTTTCCACATAACGCCTTTGCCCCTCGGCATATAGCGTATCAAAAGCCAGTGATGA
>JAICXZ010000105.1 GCA_025934475.1 Mucilaginibacter sp.
GTTTTTTATTGGAGTCAGAAAGAAGTCTTCGTGTAATATAAAATCTAATGCCATCTGAATTTATTTTTTTAGTAATACTATCCGCTTGCAACAAATCATACCAATGCTCTATAACTTTCCTACTAAACCAAACTTGGGTATTTACGGGGCTATTATCCACTGTACCGTAACAATATGTCACCAATGAATTTGCTTGAGACTCGCTATAGCCATTTAGTGCACCGCCACTATCTATGACAGCTGCTTGTTTGTGATTGTGGGTGACGTTCTGTGATTTGAAAGCAAGAATCAGCAAAACGCAAGCAATTGCAACACCTATTCTTTTCATTTTAGTTAGGGTTTTAGGGTGATTAGATAAATTTTATTATACCTAAAATCCCCTTTTAACCCTCAGATACCTACCGTCTTTTCACCCATTTTATACCGTAAAAACACCTGCCACGAAAGGGGAATTTCGCGGTAAGAAATTTTTTTCGCCTGGCGAATATTTGAATCAACAAATATTTACCGGGACAGCCGAAAACGGAATAGAGTAGGCAACAAAAAACAAAACTTATGCCTTTTAACAATCAAATTACAGGATCTGTGATAGCCTCAGTTCTTGATTATGCACATCTGATCAAGATTACAAATGACCCGGAGGTGATTGACCCCAAAAAATCAGGATGGATACCGGCTGACGGGCGGAGCATCGCTGGCTCTCAGCTTTCGACGCTAAGCGGTATGCAAAATGCTCCTGATTTAAGAGGGAGATTCTTAAGGGGTCTTAACACTATTTATAACGTTGGCCAGCCTCCTTTAAATAGTTCCACAGCCGATGTGGATGATCCTGCAAGCAACCGCAAAGCAGGAGACTATCAAGGAGACGTGTTTACGCAACATACACACGCCTATAGCCATTTTAATGGCGGGGTAATCACAGATATGTCTAACGACCAGGATCAGCGAAGATGTTCATATGGCAATATGATACCAGCTACTACTGATCCCGCCTCTGTAGGTGGCGGCTCGGAGACCCGCCCCAAAAACATCGCGGTTTATTATTACATCAAAATAAATTGACCCTAACCACATATTATCGCACGGCAGGTTTTAGGTAATCTGCCGTTTTTTTTACTCGTCGTGGCCAGAGGCTTCTTCGGCCATTTCGATAATGATGGTATCCATGCGGTCCAGCTCATTTTGGATGTGATCGAGCGTTGTACGGTCGGCAGGGTCTTCGTGGAGTATAGCGGTAAGCGCTTTCAAGTTTGCCAGGGGACTGCGAATCAGGTGCGACTGCTTCCATGCCATATCCTTAATACTGTTGATCTGGCTTTGTATTTGGTCGTAGGCATCTTTTAAATTCTGCTCGACGTTCTTCCGCGCTGTTATTTCATCCATTGTCAGTAACATGCCCAATATCTCCTTCTGATCATTGACGATAGGCGAAAAATTAACGGTATACCAATGGCCGCGGTAATTAATTTCGTAACTAACAGATTTGCCATTTAACACTCTATTAATAAGGCTCATTACCTGCGGCGCACGCTCTGGCGACATATAATCGGTAATACGCTGGCCTTTTTCAAGCATACGCTTATAATGCAGGTCTACAAACTCCGCGGCTTTGGGGTTAAATGCCAGTATTTCCAGGTCCTTGCTTAAGGTGGCAAAAATGATATTGGTAGTACGGAAAATGGTTTGCATGTTGGCCTCAGATTTCTGCAGCAATTCTTCAGCCTTCAGGCGTTCAGTAATGTCATTCGTAAACGAAAGCCGCACAGGCCTGCCTTCAAATACAATGTCGTGCGCAATGATATGCACGAACATAGGCGTGCCATCTTTTTTCAGATGCTTGACAACGCCGCCGTCTACGGGGTATTCCTGTGCGCGGCCGACGCTCCCCGCCAGCTCCCTTTCGCGATCATCAGCAGGACGCAGAATCAGAACACTCTGATTGAGGAGCTCATCTCGTGTGTAGCCGTACTGTATTGCAGCTGCGTTATTCACATCAATGATGGTCATATTGTCTCTCGAAATCATCCACAACGGCACGGGATTACTGTCAAAAAGCAGCCGGTATTTTTGTTCAGAAGCTCTTAATTCCTCTTCGGCTGTCACACGTGAGGAAATGTCTATACCTGTCCCGAGCAGGCACTCCTGGTCTTCATAGCTGATGGCTATCCCGGTGAACAGGAAAGGTACTTTTGTCCCATCCTTAAGCTTTGCCCTGCTTTCCACCATCACATACCCCTCTTTAAATGCAGTTTCGCGGGCGTTTGCTATTACTTCCCGGTCTTCTTCGGCTATCATATCAAATACGTTTTTGCCGAATAGTTCCGTAGAGCCATACCCCAAAGCCTGTTCCAGGTTTTTATTCCAGCGTAAAAGGCTGCCTTCCTTGTTCTGCAAATAAAATATTCCCGGCAAGCTGTTTATGATGGTGTCGGAGAGCAGCTTTTCACGCAAAGCAAGCTCCTCGGTAAGCTTTCTGTCGGTAATGTCGCGTGCGATGACTAGTATCTTATCGTCCGGAAACATTTTCACATTCACTTCTGAGGGGAATACTGCTCCATCCTTACGCATTAATCTCCGCTCACGCATCCCATATTCGTTCTGGTTACGCGGACCATGTTTTATAGGATCCGTCCTTAGCTCCTCCGGATCTATGATCTGTTCTACGTTCATTTGAAGCAATTCTTCTCTTGAATAGCCAGTCATCCTACAAATGGCGTTGTTTACTTCTATGAAGTTTCCTTTAAAATCAACCACATAAATTGCGTCAGAAGCCTGTTCGATCAGCGACCGGTATCGCGCTTCGCTTTTTTGAATTTCAGCCGATCGCTCATCTACCCTTTTCTCCAGTTCGGCATTCATCCGCTTTACTTCTGCTTCAGCTTCGCTGCGCTTACTATCTATCCGGTTGAGCCAGTTGGCAGTATTCCAGATAATAAACAAGCTCATGAGTAAAAAGGAAACGGCAAGCAGCGAAATGCCGATATCCAGCGAGAAGGCGTGCTGGGTCTGCCCCCTGATCGACCCGAAAATCAGCACCATCAGCACGATCAGCACGAATAAACGCTTCGCCATCTGGTTGCCTACAAGCTCTCCGGTGAATAGCCTTGTAATACCTAATTGAGGATTGACTAAAGAGGCGGCTATAGAAATAAACAGGAAAAGTATAGCCGTGTGGGTCGCCATTGAGCTGACATAAAACAGCGTATTGAACAACGAAACACCGTACAGGTACCCTATAAGCGCAACAGCTGACAAAATACTAACCGCATGAAACAAATATTGCGCTAATATTTTCAAGGAACGGTTTCCCAAATTAACCAGCAGCATACCAAGCCCCAGCAGCGAAAAACAGATCGCCGTATTGTAGGCCATGCGACCGGCATATAAATGATCTGCAGATGTCTTTTGTGGATCGGTCACAAACGCTTCATCGATGCCGGCATTAAAGTGAAACAGCAATTCGAGTAGCGTAACGAACCCGATAAACGTACCGCCTAGGGAGAGTACAAAAAATATTAAACGAGAGTTTTTACCCTTGTAAAACTGGCGGATCAGGAGCGCGCCGGCAAATAACGTAAAACACAAAGCCGAGTTAAATACCATGGCCACAAAGCCGGGAATCACCTGCTCAAACGACGGAACAGCGCATATCCATCCCGTCATCACCAACAAACTCACTGCAACAGTGAGCATACTGATAACAATAATAGTTCCACTTCTTCGCGTCTCGGTCATTAAAATAGTTGCGGGGCAGCATTTTAAACGAATCAGGAGCAAATGGGGTTTTGCCTATCGGGCAATAAATTGAAATTAAATTAATTTCAAGGGATGTGCCCTTAGTCAAAATAGCTAAAGAATGGTGAGATATGTCTATCGCTTACCCTGCAAAAATTGGCTGAGCGCCTGCTGTGTAAACTCAGAAAGCACCAGTTCTCCACTGATTGCTGCGCGTGCGGCGAGCAGTTCATCCCAGTTTTCGGTGCCTTCCCATAGTATTTGCTTTAAGCCCTTAAGTGCATCAGGGTGATAGGATGCAAGTTTAGCAGTGAGAGCATTCACAGATTCGTCGAGCGCCCCGATGTCGGGATGAACTTCGTTATAGAGTCCTTTGTCCATCGCCCACCTGGCAGTTTGGAAATCCGTTGCACGAATGGTGAGTTGTGAAAATGCAGATAAGCCAATCTTCCTGGTTACAGCAGGCGATATCACAAACGGGCCGATACCTATGGCAAGTTCGCTTAGTTTAATCGATGCGGCTTCAGTAGCGAGGCAGTAGTCCGCTGCGGCAGCGAGACCAACTCCTCCGCCTACAGATTTACCCTGCACCCTTACTATGACGATCTTCCCGCAGGTACGGCAGGCGTTGATGACATTGGCAAAACCCGAGAAGAATTCGGCACCGGTTGCTTTATCTTTTATCTGCAGTAATTCATCGAAACTGGCGCCTGCGCAGAAAGTGCGATCTCCTTCACTTTTTATTACAATGACACGCACGGCATTGTCCTCTCCGGCCTGTTTAATATCATCAGTCAAACTAGCCAACAAGTTTGATGGCAGTGAGTTTTGAGCAGGATGAAAAAATGAAACGGTGGCTATACCATCATTAATCGTCGTTGTAACTCTTCCGGTTGGCGTTTCAGGCATTTGGCGCGATAATATTCAAAGCCAATATCGACAGTTTTTATTGATCACGCAAAGTCTGCAGTTTAATCGCCTAAAAAAACTTCCAACCCATCATTTTGATGCTTATTTTAGGAACACATTTAATGTCTATGCTTCATTTTCAAAACGTTTGGTTATTTTTCATCGCCTCGTTGCTGCTTAATATTACACCGGGCAATGATATGATCTATGTCTCATCACGAAGCATCTCTCAGGGAAGCAAGGCCGGGATCATGTCGGCCCTTGGCGTATTTTTCGGATGTTTTGTGCATATCCTGGCTGCTGTGTTCGGGCTGTCGCTCATCATCGCCCGGTCGGCCTATCTCTTCAACATCGTCAAACTGGCCGGTGCGGCATATCTGATTTATCTGGGAGTAAAATCCTGGCTATCAAAACCGAGTCAAAAGCATACTCATCCACAATCGCCCAGCTTAAATAAGTGGAAATTGTTTAAGCAGGGAATGATCACTAACGCGCTTAATCCCAAAGTAGCCATATTTTTCCTGTCGTTTCTGCCACAGTTCATCGATCCGTCATCCCATTTTGTCAAATTGCAGCTAGCGGTACTTGGGTTGTGGTTTGCAGCGCAGGGCACTCTCGTGCTAATGATCGTCGCGCTAATCTTTGGAAGGACAAAAGATTTCTTTAGCAGAAAACCCCGCTTCTGGCAGATACAGGAAAAGATCACCGGCACGATACTGATCGGGCTTGGCATCAGGGTAGCACTGACAACGAAAAAATAAAGGATCATGGTCGACCTGGAAACTGCCCGAAAAATAGCCATTTCGCAACCCGATGCGGAGGAGTTTCTGCATTTCGATCATCCTGCCTTTCGCATTCGCAAGGGAAAAATATTCGCGACGCTCTGGCCAAAAGAGAACCGCATGATGGTTAAGTTGACGCCCATTGACCAATCGGTCTTTCATTCATTCGACCCTAAAGTATTTTTTCCGGTCCCAAATAAAGGGGGGTTGGGAGGCGCAACGTTTGTAGAGTTATCGCTTGTGAGACCAGATATGCTTGAAGATGCCATTCAATTAGCCTGGCAGACAACCAATTCAAAACCATCAAAAACTAAATCGAAATGAGAATAAAACTAACACTCTTTTCATTTGCAGCGTGTATGCTTGCCGGTTATTGCTTTGGGCAGACATCACCCAAACGCGCCTATGATGTGCAGTCGTTTGGCGCAAAAGGTGATGGCAAAACGCCTGATACAAAAGCGATCAATACTGCTATTGATTCGGCAGCCGCAGAAGGAGGTGGTATGGTTTACCTGCCAGCCGGAAATTATTTATGTGGGTCGATCCATCTTAAAAGCAATATCAGCCTTTATTTGGAACAGGGTACAACAATTGTCGCCAGCGATGATCCTTCAGCCTATGATGCCGCCGAACAAACGGTAAATACTACCTACCAGGACTACGGGCATAGCCATTTTCACAATTCGCTGATCTGGGGCGAGGATATTCATGATGTTTCCATCCTCGGGCCGGGAACCGTTTTCGGGAAGGGGCTTCTAAGAGATTACAAAAAGGATTCGCAATTGGGCAATAAAGGCCTGGTGCTATATAAATGCCGGAATGTGATCATCAAGGACGTCACATTCGCTCACGCAGGATGGTTTGCTATCCTGGCAACGGGAGTAGACAACCTGACTATTGATAATTTAAAGATGGATACCAACCGCGATGGAATGGACATCGATTGTTGCCGTAACGTGCATATTTCCAACTGTAGTGTTAATTCGCCCTACGACGATGGCATTTGCCTGAAAAGCACCTTTGCCTTGGGGTTTGCGCGATCGACTGAAAATGTGACTATCACCAACTGCATTGTAAGCGGATATGATGAGGGCTCATTCATAAACGGCAAGTATACTACAACCGACAGCAATGATTATCGCACGGGCCGCATCAAATTTGGCACTGAATCCAACGGGGGCTTTAAAAACATTGCGATTAGTAACTGCGTATTCGACCATTGCCAGGGCCTGGCTCTGGAGACTGAAGATGGAGCTTTGTTGCAGGACGTTGCTATTAGCAATATTACCATGCGGAACATTGTTTCGGCACCCATATTTATGCGATTAGGAACACGCATGCGCGGGCCGCAAGGCAGGCCTGTGGGCGAGTTGCGGCGCGTATCAATCAGCAATGTGAGAGTGTATGATTCCAATCCGCGCTATGGATGTATTATCAGTGGTATAACTGGTCATAATTTGCAAGACATAGATCTGAATAACATTCGCATTTATTACAACGGTGGAGGCACGGCAGAACAGGCGACTAAAAAAGTCCCTGAATTAGAGAAAAACTACCCTGAGCCGTCTATGTTCGGCACCATGCCGTCATATGGTTTTTACATACGTCACGTGTCTGGTATCAAACTGAGGGATATCGAGGTGAGCTACATGAAGAAGGACGCAAGGTCTGCGTTTATTTTCGATGACGTGAAAGGAATTGACATGCATAATGTGAAGGGGCAGATAGAGAAAGGCGTTGAGGAGATAAAGCGGGTTAATAGCAACTAGTCTCAATTAGACGCAGCTTAATTCAATAAACCCTCGCCATTGCTCTTACCGGAAACGTTCCAACACCTTTGAATTTAGGCGGAACGGCGCTGAATTTGAAACCGCGGTTGGGCAAAGCTTCGAGGTTGCATAAATGTTCACAAATCAAAATTTCGGCACCTAATAATGTCGTATGCACTGGTCGGGTACGCCCTTCGGTATTGTCAATATTGTGCGAATCGATACCGACCAACTTAGCGCCTTCGTCTCTCAGGTATTCGGCAGCTTCTTTGGTAAGGTAAGGATGGCCCTCATAATAGGCATCGGTGTTCCAATGCTTTGCCCAGCCGGTATGGACCAGGACTGCTTTGTCCTTCACATCACGACCAAAAAATTGATCGGGTGTTATGGCTAATCGCTCGGAAAACGGAACGCGGATCACAATGCCTTCCAACTCCGCAAAACGCTCCAACTCCACTTCCGAAAGGTCCTTACCTTTTTCGAAGCGATGAAAGGGGCAATCGACGTAAGTACCGGTATTGGACACCATTTCGATCTTGCCGATCTGGAACGTAGTACCATCCTCATAAAAATGTTTAGATTGCTCCCGGCTCAGATAGTCACAAATAATAGGCGCGGGTAACCCTTTGTAGGTTATCAGTTCGTTTTCGATGGTGTGGCTGAGATCTATTAGCATGGGTTAAGCAGCTGCAAAGCGTTTGATACCTTCTAACTCACTTTGTTTCTCCAGCGTCTGGTTTTCAATATCAAAATCATCTTGCAAACCAAGCCAAAATTTTGCCGAGTTGCCAAAAAATCGACTCAATCTTAAAGCCGTATCTGCAGTGATCCTCCGATTTCCTTTTAAAATTTCTGAAATGCGCGTCTGAGGTATCCTGGTCTCTTTTGCTAGGCGGTAGGGAGTTATGTTGAGCGGGATCA
>JAICXZ010000095.1 GCA_025934475.1 Mucilaginibacter sp.
ACGTGGTGGAGATTATCGTGATCAAGTACGTTAACGATCTCGAACGGGCCGGTGTGGCGTATCGCGTAGGTCGGACTTTTGATGTCGGATGCAATGACGCTGTCGGCGCCGTAAATATTGCGTAAGGCGCTCACCAGTTCTGTCCCTATCTGGCCATTGGCGCCTATGACTAATATCTTTTCGGTCATGAAAGTTCAGTTGGGGACAAAGGTAGATTTTTTTGTCTGAATCAGAATTTGCAGAATTTGAGAATTTCCAGAATTAAAATTTAGATACAGAATTTTTACAAATCTGCAAATTCGGCGTCAGCATAGGGTCAATAAATTAACATGCAGCTAATTCAACTACCAAACAGGTAGTTAAACCACTAAAAATTCCGATATTTGCTCTCCAATTAATATTATCGTTTAACAACTTAAAACAAAATGAAAGTCGCAGTAGTAGGTGCCACAGGATTAGTGGGCACTAAAATGTTGCAGGTTCTGGCAGAACGCAACTTCCCCGTAACAGAATTGATCCCCGTAGCTTCGGAAAAGAGTGTTGGTAAAGAAGTAACATTCAAGGGTAAGCAGTATAAGGTGGTTTCTGTAGAGGATGCGATAAAACAAAAGCCCGACCTGGCCCTGTTTTCGGCCGGCGGGAGCACTTCATTGGCACAGGCCCCTTTGTTTGCAGAAGCGGGCACAACCGTAGTTGACAACTCATCAGCATGGCGCATGGATCCAACCAAAAAACTGGTTGTTCCCGAAGTAAATGCTAATGTGTTGACAGCCGAGGATAAAATTATTGCCAACCCAAATTGCTCAACCATACAAATGGTAGTGGCGCTGAAGCCGCTTCATGATAAATATAAGATCAAAAGGATCGTGGTATCTACATACCAGTCAGTAACCGGCACCGGTGTTAAAGCTGTTGATCAGCTTTTCAACGAGCGTAAGGGCATTACCGATGGGCCAAGAGCATATAGCTACCCCATCGACCTGAACGTGATCCCGCATATCGACGTTTTCACCGACAATGGCTATACCAAAGAGGAAATGAAAATGATCAAGGAAACGCAAAAGATCATGGGCGATGACAGCATTAAAGTTACCGCTACAACCGTGCGTATCCCGGTTATCGGTGGTCACTCGGAGTCGGTAAACATCGAATTTGCCAATGATTTCGACCTGGCTGAAGTAAAATCACTGCTTGAAAAAGCGCCCGGCGTAGTCGTAGTTGACGACGTTGCCAACCTGAAATACCCAATGCCGCTTGACGCGCACGAAAAAGACGAAGTATTCGTAGGTCGCCTGCGTCGAGACGAAAGTCAGGCAAACACGCTGAACGCCTGGATCGTATCAGACAACCTGCGCAAAGGCGCTGCTACCAACGCGGTACAGATTGCCGAGTATCTGATGGCGAATCATTTGATTGGGCAGAGCGTAGAAGCTTGAGTTTAGAGATTAGAGACTGGAGATTAGAGATTAAGTTCCAGTCTTTGCAATAATGAAATAGGGATGATCTGGAGATTATCCCTATTTTTATTGGCATGAAATACCTGAATCTTTATTTTACTGCTTTTTGCTTATTTATTTCATCCTCGCTGTTTGCTCAATCACCCCAACAAATTGAGGCTGATCTCATAAAATCATTTAAAGAGATTAACGATGATGTTGGAAAGAATGACTATGAGCATCTAGGCAATGCAAACGGACAATTTGCCAACAAGCTAAAAAGCTACGCTGAAAAAAATCCGACTACGATAAATTATCCCTTCAATCAACTAAAGAAACAACCAATTAGTATCCTAAGCTCCGCGGACGGGTTATTTCGTATATATTCCTGGGACAATGAAGGCGGCGGAACAATGCGCTTTTTTGAAAATGTATTTCAATATAAATCCGGAACTGGGACGATTGCAGCAATTGATGCACCTGGACCTGACGGTGACAATAGACCCGGTTATCAAAAACTTTACACTTTCAAAGCAAATGGCAAAACCTATTATTTGGCCACTACACTTGAGATAGGTTCGTCAAAGGATATTGGAGGAGGAATACAGGTGTTTTCAATAGAAAATAACGAGCTAAACGCCGATATGAAAATCATTAAAACTAAAACAGGCTTACACAGCCAAATTAATTATGGCTATGACCTTTCCAAAACGGACGAGAAGGTGACCTCGGAAATTCACTTTGATGCCGGTACGCAGTCTATTTATGTCCCGATAGTTTTAGAGCAGGGAAAACTTACCAATAAGTACATCATCTACAAATTCACCGGCCAATATTTTGAGCGGGTGAAGAATTGATTGAAATTCATTAAATTTGATTTATGAACGAGATATTCTTTTTGGTTGAGGAAGCGTTGGAAGGCGGATATACCGCTCGTGCAATTGGCGAAAGCATATTTACAGAAGGTGATACGCTGGATGAACTAAAAGGCAACATTCGTGAAGCTGTTCAATGTCATTTTGATGAACCAAATATTCCTAAGGTAATCAGGCTTCATTTTGTAAAGGAAGAGATTATAACGGTGTAACATCAAACCTTCATGTCACCGAAAACCCCTCGTAATGTATCTGGCTCCGATCTGGTTAAATTGTTCCGCAAATACGGATATGAAGTTGTCAGGCAGAAAGGTAGCCACATTAGATTATCACGAACATCAGGCGAAGGCACACACAACCTGACTGTGCCTAATCATGATCCGGTGAAGTTGGGCACACTTAATGCTATTTTGAGTGATGCTGCAGATCAGCTCAAAGTAAGTAAGGACGAGCTGATCGGCAAGTTGTAATTGATAAACTCTATCAACCATTCAACTTAATCAACCCAATCAACTAAATTAGCCCCATGATCTCCTTCGCACATCGCGTATTTATGGAAGTTGCTGCTAATTTGAGTTTCTCAAAAGCGGCTCAGGTGTTGTTTGTGACGCAGCCGGCTATCAGCAAGCACGTAAAGGCGCTGGAAGATCAGTATAAAGTGCCGCTGTTTGAACGTAAGGGAAATAGTATCCTGTTAACTGAGGCCGGAAAAAAACTGAACGAATATTTGCTTCAGGCTAATGATATTGAACGCAAGATAGAGTATGAGCTTTCGATCCTGAGCAACATGTCGCAGGCGGCGGGACATTTGCGATTGGGCGCCAGCACCACGATCGCCTTGTACATATTGCCGCCCATACTTTCCGGCTTTCAAAAGGAATATGAAAATGTCCATATCCAGTTAGTGAACCGCAACTCGGAGTATGTTCTCAATGCCTTGCTCAGTCATGAGGTTGACCTGGGTATTATTGAAGTGGATAACAAACTCACCACTGTTTCCTACAAACCGTTCATGAGCGACGAAGTGATTCCGGTGTGCTCGGCTAATAGTCCGCTTGCGGGGAAATCGCTTACCCTTAAGCAACTGGTCAAAACTCCCATAGCTTTGCGCGAACGTGGCTCGGGTACGCTAAATGCATTGCTAAAAGCCCTTGGCGATCATCATATCAAACCCGCCGAGCTGAATGTGAAGATACGTCTGGGCGGAACGGAAGCCCTAAAAAACTTCCTGCTGGCCGACCAGTGTCTCGGCTTTATGCCGCGGCCATCCATTACCCGTCAATTAGCCGATGGCGATTTGGTTGAAGTACCTATAGATGATCTCAAAATAACCCGTGATTTTTACTTCATCCGCCGCAAAGGGACTGAGGATTTTGGCCTTACCAGTAACTTTATGAATTACGCGCTGCAATACGTGTAAAACATACTCCAACTTCCTTAAAAAATATGTCATTTCGACGAACCCACGAACGCCTCAGCGTGAGATGGGTGAGGAGAAACCTTTTCGAATAGGCGTCCCCGCCATGAATAGCTTACATGCACGGCGCACATGCATAGCGGTAAAGATTCCTCCTCGCTCCCTTTCACAGTCCCTAAGCCGCTCGTTCGGAATGACATCGTTTTGTTATAAGGTTATTGCCAGGCTAAAAGACAAATGCCTCAAGTAAACTGCGCGTCAAAACATATATAAGCCCGCCTTTTCTCAAAAAAACTAAAACCAAGCATCCTGCCGAATGTAGTTAATATGAAAGGAATTTAATTTCTAATTAATAGCATACCATCATGGCAAGTTTGAATAATCGCAAAGTGGCAATCCTCACCGAAGAAGGATTTGAACAGGTAGAGCTGACCAGTCCAAAAGAGGCATTGGAAGCAGTTGGGGCGACAGTTGACGTGATATCGCCCAAAAGCGGCAAGATAAAGGCGTGGAATCACACTGACTGGGGCATCGAGATCAACGTGGATAAAGAACTAAGCCAGGTAAGTCCAGATGATTATGATGCTTTAATGCTGCCAGGAGGTGTGATGAATCCCGATAAGCTGCGTCAGAATAAAGAAGCAGTGGCGTTTGCATCAGCATTCCTGGACGAAGGTAAGCCTGTTGCCGCTATTTGCCATGGGCCGCAGTTATTGATAGAAACAGGATTGATTGGCGGTCGAAATATGACTTCCTACCCATCGTTGCAAACCGACCTGAAGAATGCCGGCGCACACTGGATCGATCAGGAAGTGGTTGTGGACAATGGTTTGGTAACCAGCCGTACGCCGAAAGATTTAGATGCATTTAACGCTAAAATGATAGAAGAAATTGGTGAGGGTCAGCACCACGAGGTATAAATCCAAAAACTGATTCACAGCACTGTGAGGGGAAGCATCCGCCGGTTGGTGGATGCTTTTTTTATATTTGCCACATGCCCCAAGCGCTCATTATAGGCGCCGGTATAGCCGGTATTGCGGCTGCTATTCGCCTGGCAGTGAAAGGTTATGATGTTGAAGTTTTTGAAGCGAATAATTATCCCGGCGGCAAACTAACCGAGATAAACCAAAATGGCTATCGTTTTGATGCCGGTCCCAGCCTGCTCACCATGCCGCAATATATTGATGAGCTTTTTGAGCTGGCAGGAAAGAATCCGAAAGACTATTTTCAATACCATAAGCTGGACACTATCTGCAAATATTTTTATGAAGACGGCACCCGGCTCACGGCGTGGGCCGATCGAGAGAAATTCATTGCTGAGCTCTCCGGCAAAACAATAGAGCCTCCGGAAAACGTGGCCCGCTGCATAGATAACAGCGCCACGATTTATAAAGCCACCCATAAAGTTTTTTTGGAAAGTTCGCTGCATCAACCTAAAACTTTCTTCAGCAAAGAGGGAATGAAAGCCTTATTCAGGTTGTCGCAGATTGACTCAAAACGTTCAATGCATAGCGCCAATGAGGGCTTTTTCAAGAACAAAAAGCTGGTCCAGTTTTTCGATCGCTATGCCACTTATAATGGTTCTGATCCGTATCGCGCGCCGGCTACTTTAAATGTTATCCCGCATTTGGAGCAGCACTTTGGTGCTTATTTTCCAGACGGGGGGATGTATGCGATTGTTCAATCTTTGGTAAAATTGGCCGAAGAACTGGGCATCAAATTCCACTATAGTTTACCTGTAGAGGAGATTATTTTAAACAGCAAAAAGGCGACCGGGATTAAAGTTGATGGTAACGTCATCGAAGGAGACATTGTTATTTCCAATTCCGATGTTTGGTTCACTTACAAGAAGCTTTTGGCCACCCGTCCCGATCTCCATCCCAAGCGAATGCTCAGCCAAGAACGCAGCAGCTCAGCGCTGATATTTTATTGGGGAATCAAAAAGCAGTTGCCGCAACTCGTTTTACACAATATCTTCTTCAGTAAAGATTACAAAGACGAGTTTGAGAGCATTTGGCAAAAGAAAAATATCTATAGCGACCCAACAGTCTATCTCAACATCAGCTCAAAATACAAACCGGATGATGCGCCAGAGGATTGTGAAAATTGGTTTGTAATGATTAATGCACCTGCTAATACCGGGCAGAACTGGGACCAACTCATCGCCGAAGCCAAACAAAATATCCTGAAAAAATTATCAGGGATTTTAAGAGAAGATATTGAACTGTTGATCGAATGCGAGTCTATTCTGGATCCGCGGTCTATTGAAACAAAGACTTCGTCTTACCAGGGTTCAATCTATGGCGCCAGCTCAAACAACCGTTTTGCTGCTTTTTTGCGACATGCCAATAAATCATCGCAAGTCAAAAATCTCTACTTCTGTGGCGGGAGTGTGCATACCGGGGGCGGGATACCGTTGTGTTTACTGTCGGCTAAGATTGTGAGTGGTATGGTGCCAAAGTTTTAGGCTTGGTGAAATTATTTTCGCCGTAGTGTCCCGGGGCAGAAACAACTGTAACTGTTACGATTTCATTCTCGATAAAATGGACCAAACGGTCCTTGTGATTAATTCTTCTGGACCAATAGCTACCTAGATCAAATTTTAGTCTTTCAGGCTTGCCTGTGCCACTTTCTGGGTGTTCGTATAATTCGGTTATAATCTGTTCAGCTTTTTTTATTGATGCTTTATCGCCTGATCTTTGGATAGCCAACAAGTCTTTCCTCGCCTGCTCTGAAATAATTACTGTAAATTTTCCCTTAGAGACTTAGCGGGGTCAAGTTTAACAAATTTGCCTTCTTCAACTTGTTTCCTGCTGGCTTTGATTTTTTTTACAAATTCGGGATTGTAGGGGCTTTCTTTGGTTGTTTCAAAATCAACATTCAAAGCCTTGGCAACAGCTTTTAAAGCAGATAACTGTTCCTTGTTTTGAGGATGCATGATCACCGTTTCCATATACAAATTTAGTTAAATAACATCACAACTCCATCAAAAACTCCACCAGGTTCTTATCGTGTTCAAGGTTCAGTTTTTTGCGAAGCCTATACCGTCTTATCTCGACACCCCGCAGCGAGATATTAAGCAATGAGGCCATTTCTTTACTGCTCATGTTCATACGCAGGTACGCGCAAAGCTTCAGATCGTTAGGTACCAGGTCCGGATGCTGGACCTTGAGCTTTTTGAAGAAGTTTTCGTGCGCTTAGTTAAAGCTGCTTTCGAACAGGTTCCAATCGCGTTCATCGCTCATGCCGTCGTCGATCACCTTTTGGATTTTTTTCAACTGATCGCCTGAGAGCGCTTTGCCAGAGCTATCCTTAAGGTGCATCATTTCCTCGCTGATCTTCTGTAGCAACTCGTTTTTGTAAACGATGTTCATCGCCGAATTGGCCAGCTCGCGGCTTTTACTGGCGAGGTCGGCCTGCAACTGCTCATTTTTTATTTTCACGATGCGCTGCTCATTGGTCATCGCTTCTTGCTTCAGGAACTCCTCGTGCTCTTTCTGCAGCTTTTCGTGAATATGGAGTTGGTGGCGCTTAAGCTTTTGCCGATAAATATATCTCACCAGGTAGAAGCCTAGTGTGGCAAGCACGATATAAAACAAGATGGCTATTTTGCTCTCATACCAGGGAGGCAGCACGATAAAAGTGAGTTCAGTTTCGGGTGAAAGGGCCTGATCGTTTGCCTGTGCGCGAACCCGAAAGTGATAGGTGCCACGGTCGAGGTTGGTGAATTCCTTTTGCGTCTGGCTGGTCCAGTCTGACCATCCCCGCGAGTACCCCTCGAGGTAATACTGGAACCTGATCTTTTCCTGCCGGTAAAATGGCAGTGAATAGGATAACCTAATATTGTTTTGTGAATATGGTATTTCGATCTCACTAGTCGAATCGCCAGCGGTTATCAGGGCGATCCGATCGGTAATATTTTCTAGCCTGCGGATCAATACCGGAGGCAATTTGATGTCACTTTGCTTTTCAACATCCTCTCCATCGAGTATCGCAAACCCATCGTCAACGCCAAAAAGAAAAAGCGGACCGTTGATGCGGCTAATGCTCTCGTAATTATGCAGCATACGACCCTCCAGGATACCGAAACGATTGGAGTCGATATTCAATTTTCCCGGCGAAGCAAAGTCTGCAAGGGCAACGCGACCATGATTAATGAACCAGTATTTTTTACCCAGCGCGGGAATTATTTTATTCGAAGTAGCAAAAGTGCCCAGTTTGTTGTTAAGCTGCTGGTATTTGGAGAAGTGGTCGCTTATATCATCATAAACATAAAACCCTGAATCAGATGAGAACACGATCTGATTATCGAGATTGAATACGTTGATATTATAGCTTCCCGGCAAGCCGAAATGAGCATCATAATACTTTACGGACGTTGCCTTTTGCATATCCGCGCTTAGCGTCACTTTATAAATCCCGCGATAGGCATGACTTACCCAAATTTGACCCTTGCTGTCCTGTTCCACGTAGCGGGAAGGCTCAACAAAACCATTAACTTTGTGATCGAATATCCAATTGCCGGATGCATCTTTTTTATAAATGATAAGTCCTGTATAAGTGCCCTGTATCAGCTTACGGCCATCGAACTTTTTGATCGTCCAGCCACCGCTTATAGTTG
>JAICXZ010000195.1 GCA_025934475.1 Mucilaginibacter sp.
GACTTAATAACTCTGACAGCAATCGCCGGAATACCAAGCCCCAGGTAAACCAGCGCCGCCGTCAGATATATTTGCGAAAAGAAAATCGTGTAGATGATGTTCTGCCTGCTGGCCATAGCCATGCCCATATATGAGGCCGAGTGATGTGTGCGGTGAAAACGCCACAGCCATGGAATTTGGTGATGCAGGCGATGATACCAGTACTGGGTCAGGTCATCGGCTATTGCAATAATGATAAAACCCCAGAAGAAGGGCACCCAGCTAAATACGTCCTTTGCCTGTGGAAATATAAAGGGCAGGAAATGCAGGCTGTAGTAAGCCACCAGCGGCTGTACCACCAGCTTTGGCAGGATAAAGCAGCTGATATCTACCCAACGCTCATTTTTGGGCCACTTGTTTTTATACAGGCCGAAAGAAACCTCAAGTATCCCAATAAAGAACACGAGGTAAGGAAAGCCGATCCCGTTCAGGTTGTCGATCAGCTTTTTGAAAAATTCAATCGTTGCTTCCATTGTTTTGCGAGTTTTTGATGGTTAATGGTTTTACATTTTCAATCTTGTGCGCTTTCTTTTCCCAGGGCCGCTGGCCGGTTATGAGAAAAGTGATAAACATGGCTACTATGGGCAGTACGTAGATAAACAGGCTCAGTATCACGTTTCTAACGATCTGATCCTTTGTTGCTTTCTCCATTTTCATGATTTGCAGGTTTTAAAGTGTTTTCAACTGAGGATTTTTTTGCATCATGCGAGGCGAGCAGGCTTTGTGTTAGCCAAAGCCCACCCACAATCACGACGAAGGGAATGATGGTGACAACGATGCCGACCAGTATCTTCTTCCCTATTAGTTTTACATCTGACAGTGTCATATTTTGTTGGTTTTAGAGTTTACAGATCAATACCCGGGGTTCTGGGTCAACTTTGGATTCAGTTGCGTCTCGACCAGTGGGATCGGGAACAGCGTATTTTTGGAACTCGCAGCCGATTTTGCAGGAATTTTGTGCAAAGCGTCCACCAGCACAGTTCCCCCTTGTCGTACCAGGTCGAACCAACGGTGGCCCTCCTGGATAAATTCTTTCCTTCTTTCGACGAAAAGTGAATCCCTGAAGTCAGATTGATTTAGCCCTATGGGCAGGTTCGGCACGTTAGCTCTGGTGCGTACCTGGTTGAAAGCGGCATAGGCATCGGTAGTTGGACCACCGCTCAATTCGTTTTGCGCTTCGGCATACATCAGCAGCACATCGGCATAGCGCAAAACGGGGAAGTTGATTCCGCTTTGATTTTGCGTGTTAAGCGGAGTAAGGCTGTAGTCGACAAACTTGTTGAAGTATGGCGCATAAGGGTTATTAAATACCACAGTCTGGCCGGTTGCTGCGTTGTATACTGAACTATAAAAGGTGACCGCACGGCGGGTATCGGTAGCGCTGAACAATTTGTACAAACTGCTGTCGGCCGGAACATCTATTGGCCATGTTTTGGGGTTGAACGCTGTAAAGCTCAGGCTTAGATACTGCGTGCTGTTTACTGCTCCAAGGTTTGTTTCAAACTGCACTGAGAAGATATGCTCCTTGCCATTTTTCGTGGCTTTTTGGAAAGCATCATAATAATTCGGGAACAACGCGTAGCCATAGCCGCCATTGATCACGATATTGAGTTGAGCCAGCGAATTCGCCCAATCTCGCTTTGTAAGGTAAACCTTGGCCAAAAGGGTATGTGCAGCACCACCGGTTGCACGGCCAACATCGGTACCCGAATAGGATTTCGGCAAATTGGTGGCATCCTTCAGGTCTGTTATGATCTGCGCGTAGACCGAGTCAACCGAAGTACGGCCAACCAACAAGGCGGTCGGGTTGATGGTTGTGGGGTTATGCAAAATCAATGGCACCGCGCCGTATAAGCGGACCAGATCGAAATAAAGCAATCCCCGTATAAATTTCGACTCTCTCACCAGCCTCGCGCGAAGCGTGGTGTCCATCTGGATCGCTGGAATATTATCAATGGCGATATTTGCTTTATTGATACCGGAGTACAACTGTTGCCATACTTTCTGGATGCGGCTATTAGACGAGATATACGTTACCGTTCCCATTGCCCGCACATCGGGGTTGGTATTGCTGGGACTGTAAACCTGGTTGTCGCTGGCATTCTCCACCAGTAGGTTCAACTGGCGGCCGTAAAGCGGAAAGTCGCCGTTGGGGTCGCTGTTCAGTGTGCTGTAAACTGCGTTCACTGCCGAGGCTGCGTCAGCTGATGTCTTATAAAATTGTGATGAAACGATAAGTGAGGAAGGGCTTTCATCCAGCTTTTTGCAACTGTAAAAGCCGATGGAAATAGTTACAACCGCAAGCCAGATAATCGTTTTGTCGGATAGCTTTTTCATCTTTTTTCTCTGTTTTGTGGTTTAAAAAGTGACATTAAGACCTGCAAGGAATGTTCTTACCGGCGGGTAGGTGCCGTAATCGATGCCCTGCTTGGTATTGTCGTTATCATAAAAATTCACCTCAGGATCGAGGCCGGTATATTTGGTGATGGTGAACAGGTTCTGCCCAGAAACGTATAGCCTGATGTTTTTAGCGTGAATCTTCGAAGCGAGAGCGTTACTAAATGTGTATCCCAGCGAAGCATTCTTTAACTTCAGGTAAGAACCATTTTCGATGTACCTGTCGGTAACTTGCGGTACCGGTGAATCGGTCGCACGGGCCACAGTGGTATTAGTGTTTTGCGGCGTCCATCTGTCCAGCAAAGTAGCGGATGCGTTAAGCGACAAAGTCGGACGCTCCAATGTTTGCTGCAGCAGGTTAAATATCTTACTGCCATACGATCCCTGGAAGAATACCGACAGGTCAAATCGACCTATGGTAAATGTGTTGGTGATGCCGCCGGTAAACTTTGGTTGCGCGCTGCCAAGGTTGTGCTTATCGGCGGTAGTGATCTTGCCGTCGTGATTGTAGTCAACATATTTAGTGTCGCCCGCCTGCTGCGGTACACCTGCGAGTGTTGGCACACCGTTGGCTACATCGGATGTGGTTAACAAACCATTCGTCGTATACCCCCAGAAGGTGCCTACCGGTTGCCCTACCTGTACAATTACAGGCGAAACCTGCCCTATTGGCGCTTGCGGGAAGAAGCTGGTCACACCAGGGCCAAGGCTCAGCACCTTGTTTTGATTGGCGGCGAACTGGATGTTAGTCTTCCAACCAAATCCGGGCGATTTGATATTTTCCGTGCTGATACCAAGCTCGATACCTTTATTTTGCACGCTGCCCACGTTTTCCAGCTCACTTGCATAACCCGTGTACAATGGCAGTGGCACGTTGAGCAACAGGTTAGTAGTCTTTTTGTAATAGGCATCAAAAGTGATGTTGATACGGTTATCAAAAAAGCCGAGGTCGAGGCCGCCGTCATATTGGGTGGTGGTCTCCCATTTCAAATCCGGATTGGCCAGTTGTACCGGCGAAATGCCGGTTACCAACTTACTGCCGAAATAGTAGCTTGTTGGTGACAGCGCTGCCAATGAACTATATGGCGGCACCTCCGAGTTGCCGGTTTGACCCGCTGTAAGCCTCAGTTTCAGGCTGCTAAAGGTGGGATCAAATGGCTCGAAGAATTTCTCCTTATCGATGTTCCATGAAAAACCTGCCGAAGGGAAATAACCCCATTTGTTATTGGCTCCAAGTTTAGACGAACCGTCGGCACGAATGGATACCGTCAGGTTGTACTTGTGTTCAAAAGAATAATTGATCCTGCCGAGGTACGAATCCAGCACCTGGCTCGAATAGCCCGAAGTTGGCAGGTTGCTTACAGCAGCGTACGAGAGGTTTTTATAAGTAAGCAAGTCGTTCGGGAATTTTTGTGCCGAAGCAACCGACGAGCCGAATTGGGTATACTGCGTGGTGTATCCCACCAGGACATTAAGGAAATGCGTATCGTTAAAGTTGTGATCGTAAGTAAGCGTATTCTCGTTCAGCCAGCTTATTTCGTTACCCGAACCGATAGAAGCATATCCTCCCGTTGTATAACCATTTGCGCTCCCCGCGGGCGAACCGGTATAGGATGGTGCGTAGTAATCCTGAGTAGTATTCAGCAAATCGGCGCCGAGCGAAACTTTCAGGGTCAGGTCTTTTAAGAACTTGTATTCGCCCGCCACATTGCCCAGCACTCTGTCAAGCGTGGTTTGGTTAATGGTTGAAGCTATGTCCTGGATCGGGTTGGTAGGTGTGGCCAGATAAGGGTTTGTAATGTTATAACTGCCATCAGCATTGCGTATCAACGCCAGCGGCGAAGTTGTTAGTAGATTGGCATAAGCGTTGCTGAAATTGATGCTACCGTAAGGACTTCCGTAAAGCTTATTCTCAATAGACTGGCTGCCAAAAGCGTTTGCAGTTATTTTGAGGTTTTCCGATACGTTCTTTTCGTAATTGATCCTTGCGGAATAGCGCTTGAAACCGGTATTGATAATCGTACCGTCCTGGTCGAAGTAATCACCCGATACCAGGTATCTCGACCTTTCGTCACCGCCCGAAAAAGTCAACTCATCGTTTTGAACTGGCGCAGTGCGTAAAGCCGCCGCCTGCCAATTGGAGCCTGAACCCGCTGCAGCAATTTGCGATGCTGAAAAAGTTGGTGAAACACCATCGCTCACATTCACATCGTTCACCAGTGATTCCCACTGCGAGGCATTAAGCAAGTCAAGGGTTTTTGATACCCTTTGGGTGCCGTAATAGGCGTTGAAGTTGACGTTGTTGGTGCCCTTCTTCCCGCGCTTCGTCGTAATTATCACAACGCCATTAGCGCCGTGTGATCCATAGATGGCTGTCGCTGACGCGTCTTTTAATACTTCGATCGATTCGATATCATCCGGATTAATGGTTGATAGCGCATTGACGCTGGTGCCATTCGCTCCGACATTGCTGTAGCTGTTATCATTATATATAATGAACCCGTCGATCACGTAAAGCGGAGCGTTACCAAAGGAGATAGAGTTGCCGCCGCGAACACGGATGGTGGCCGTACTTCCCGGTTGACCTGAGTTTTGGGTTACAGCTACGCCGGCGACACCGCCTTGCAACAAATTGTCGAAAGACGCTGCCGGTTGATTCAACAAAGCTTTTGGAACCGTGGCTACCGCGCCGGTAAGGTCGCTTTTGCGCTGGGTGCCATAGCCTACTACAACGACCTCACCTAATTGACTGGTAGCTTCAGAAAGCTGGATGGTGACAGGGGTTCCGTCAACCGGAACCTCTTTGGTTTTATAGCCGATAAAGCTAACAATAAGCGTATACGGCAGCTTTTGACCGGTAATGAATGAGAAACGGCCATCCTGGCCGGAAGCTACGGAGTGAGTTACTCCTTTTATCTGTAATGTTACGCCTGCAATAGGTTGTTTGGTGAGACTATCGATTACGATACCTTCCTGCCGGGAGTTGATGAGCGGCGTGCCGACATTCTGCGCCAAGACGACCGTCGGCAGCACCAGGAAGATTAATGTTTTGAGTAGCTTATATAGGTAATGCTTTCCATGGATATATAATTCCATATATTTAACTGTTTTATGTTAATGATCATTCGTTAGTAAAACCGGGAGATGGGGAACAATAGTGATTGGCGTTACGGCTGTTCGCTCATCTTAAGAACCGGCAAGGCTACCTTGCCGGTTTGCTTATTATCAGGGGAGTAGATTTATTGCATGCACATAATATTGCTCTTTAAACTGTTCGGTACCAGGAAGGTCAGTGACCTTCGTTAATAAAATTTTTGAAAGAAGAATGATTAGAATACTGTTCGTTAGCGGCGACAACAACAGACCATACCCCTTGCTTTTGCGGAACAAAGCATTCGATGAAAACCGGAAATTCCTTTATCAGTTTCGATGTAAATTTTCATTTGTATTAGTTCTTCGCTTCAAATGTAAAAACATTTTTAATAAATACTACTAATTCTATAGAAATTATATATTTAATAAATATCGAGTATAAAACAATAGAGGGATTGCCATTTTAATGGACAATCCCCCTTTTTTAATAAGCTTCCTTAATAGCCGGATCACCTTCCGGGTATTTAACTCACTTATTGTCGTTTATTCTTTTCACAGCGTCTGCCGCGGCTGTTACGGATGCTGCATCATTCTGCTTTTCTTTGGCTTCCTTAATTTGATTTAAAAATTTGATGATATAAGGTGTTGCACCTTCCGACTTATACTTAATGGCCATGTTGGTAAGGACATCTATCCCCTGCCGTGTTGCCGCGGGATCATTTATCTTATTAATCATCGTGGTAAATTTGTTGAGCAGGTGAATTTGTTCCTGTAACGTACCCGTTGTGTAACGTTTATAGATATACGGCCAACCCTTCAGATCTCCATGCTTACCATATAAATAAAAAATCGCTTCGGTTAATTCACCTTCATTGTCGTTCTCAAAAGCATGGGCCTCACGAATCGCTCTCTGCTCATCAACCTGGCTTATCCCAAACAGGCCCGCGGCTTGTACC
>JAICXZ010000627.1 GCA_025934475.1 Mucilaginibacter sp.
GAAGGGACGGTTGACATGACCAACGACGGGTCGGCGTTTATTGTGACCGATGACGAGTTTGAAAGCGACATTTTTGTAGCGCCGCGTAAACTGCGCAACGCTTTGAACGGCGACCGGGTTAAGGTATACGTTTATGCCAAAAGCCGCGGGAAAAACAAGGAAGGCGAGGTCATAGAAATATTGCAGCGCGCCAAAATGGAGTTTACCGGGATCGTAAAGCTATCGGAACGCTTTGCCTTTTTTATCCCGGACGACCGGAAAATGATGCACGATATTTTTATCCCTATCAAGGACCTGCACGGTGCAAAAAATGGCATCAAAGCGATCGCCGAAATTACCGACTGGCCCGCCGATGCAAAAAACCCGATAGGCCGCATCAAGCACATCCTGGGCAAGCAGGGCGAGAACGATACGGAAATGAACGCCATCCTTGCGGAATACGGCTTCCCGTTATCATTTACCAAGGAAGTTGAGCATGAATCGGAGGAAATACCCGATGTGATCACCGCGGACGAGATCGCCAAAAGACGGGATTTCAGGAACGTAACCACGTTTACCATCGATCCGTTTGATGCGAAGGATTTTGACGACGCCTTGTCGTTCAGAAAACTAGATAATGGCAATTATGAAGTTGGCGTTCATATCGCTGATGTGTCGCACTATATAAGACCTGATTCGGCTCTGGATAAGGAAGCGGAAGACAGGGGCACATCTGTTTACCTGGTCGACCGGGTGATACCGATGCTCCCGGAACGTTTGTCGAACGGGTTGTGCTCATTAAGGCCAAAAGAAGATAAGCTATGTTTTGCGGCTGTGTTTGAGATGGACGAGGAAGCGCATGTTATCAATGAATGGTTTGGCAAAACGGTTATCCACTCCGACAGGCGTTTTGCTTACGAGGAGGTACAGGAGATCATAGAAACCAAACAAGGAGATTTTCAGTCTGAAATTGAAAAATTAAATGCCCTTGCTTATAAATTGCGCGAGCGCAAGTTTAAAAACGGCGCCATCAGCTTTGAAACCACCGAAGTGAAGTTCAAGCTGGACGAGCAAGGCAAACCCCTGGGCGTTTATGTAAAGGAGCGCAAAGACGCGCACAAGCTGATAGAGGATTTTATGCTGCTGGCCAACCGCAAGGTTGCCGAATATGTAAGCAAACTGGGAAAAGGCAAACACCGTTATACATTTGTTTACCGCGTACATGATACCCCAAAACCCGACGCGCTGGCTAATTTCGCGCAATTTGCCGCCCGCTTTGGCTACCGGATCAACACCAAATCGGATAAGGAGACGGCCAGGTCCCTTAATTATTTGATGGAAGATGTGGAAGGGAAAAAAGAGCAAAACGTGCTGACCCAGCTTGCTATCCGCTCCATGGCTAAGGCGATTTACACCACTAAAAGCAGCAGCCATTACGGCTTGGCGTTCGATCATTATACGCATTTTACCTCCCCTATTCGTCGTTACCCGGATGTGATGGTGCACCGGCTTTTATTTCATTATTTGAATGGCGGCCAATCGGCGAATGCCGAGCATTATGAAAAGCTATGCCAGCATAGCTCGCAAATGGAAAAAAAGGCGGCGGATGCCGAACGCGCGTCGGTAAAATATAAACAGGCGGAATTTTTACAAGACCAGGTGGGCACGGTTTACGACGGCCTGATATCGGGTGTTACCGAATGGGGCATGTATGTGGAAATTATAGAGAATAAATGCGAGGGCATGATCCGGCTACGCGATATATCGGACGACTTTTATACTTTAGACGAAAAAAATTACGCCATCATCGGTCAGCGGAAAAAGAAGGTGTACCAGCTGGGCGACGAGGTGAAAATACGGGTGAAAAATGTCGATCTGACGAAGAAGCAGATCGACTTTTCGTTGGTACAAGATTAATTAGTTGATTAAGTTAGATTGAGTTGAATAAGTTGATTAGGTTAAACCACTCACTTAATCAACCCAATCAACTAATAACCATTAGATGAGAAAACTAGAAGACCTGCAGGAATTGATCAGTGAAGCGGTTGAAAAACTAACGTTTCCCGGGTACCCTGCGGAGTTATATGAGCCGATCACCTATATCCTGTCGCTTGGCGGGAAACGTATGCGGCCGGCACTCCTTTTAATGGCCTGCGACCTTTTTGGCGGCGACGTAGATGCAGCTGTCCCCCCTGCCCTGGCCATCGAGGTGTTTCATAATTTCACTTTGATGCACGACGATATTATGGACAATGCCCCGCTGCGTCGCGGCCGTACAACGGTACATGAGAGATGGAACCAAAATGTGGGCATACTATCCGGCGACGTGATGCTGATCGAAGGTTATAAACTGATGATGCAGGTTGAGGAGCATTTACTGCGGCCGATCATGAATATTTTCAACTCCACGGCGGTAAGCGTTTGCGAAGGGCAACAGATCGATATGGAGTTTGAGCAGCGAAATGACACGGGTATCGACGAGTACCTGGAAATGATCCGTCTTAAAACGGCTGTGGTTTTGGGCAGCGCGTTAAAAATTGGCGCTCTGATCGGCGGAGCCGACCAACAAGACGCTGAACTGCTTAGCGTTTTTGGCGAGCAATTAGGCATAGCGTTTCAGCTACAAGACGACATACTGGATGTATACGGCAACCCCGAAAAATTTGGCAAGCAGGTGGGCGGCGATATCATATCCAACAAAAAAACCTACCTGCTGATCAAAGCGCTTGAGCGGGCAAATGAGAAACAGCGGCAAGAACTCGACGATCTTATAGCCTTAAAACAGTTTGACAGCACCGGGAAAGTAGCCGCCGTAACGGCGTTATACGATGCGCTTGAAGTAAGGCAGCACGCCGAGCATACGATGCAGGGTTATGCCGAAAAGGCGTTCGTAGCGCTTGATGCCATTAACCTGCCCGAAGCCCAGAAACAATACCTGCGTGATTTTGCGGATGGATTATTGGTGAGAGAGAATTAATTAAATTTCAATAAACGAAATTTTTTTAATTTTTTATGAAACCCTGCATTAACTCTTTCCGTATAACTATCCGTTCGCCCTTTCCACTAATTAAACTATTTATGAAAAATTCGCTGCTGGCGGTATGCCTATTGGTATTGGCTTTTGGCGCCAAGGCCAGGCAGAGTGATACAAC
>JAICXZ010000450.1 GCA_025934475.1 Mucilaginibacter sp.
GTCTTTCGGAAATCGTGGTACACAACCTGCGCGACTATGCTCAAAATAAGCACAAAAGTGTCGACGACTATCCTTTTGGAGGTGGCAGCGGCATGGTAATGACTATCGAGCCCTTTGCCCTCTGCATCGAAAAACTCAAATCGGAGCGCGACTACGATGAGATCATCTTCATGACACCTGATGGCGAAACGCTTACCCAGCCAATCGCCAATCAACTTTCAATCAAAAGAAATATCATCATCCTTTGTGGCCATTATAAAGGTATCGATCAGCGTATCCGCGATTTGTTCGTCACCCGTGAGATATCCATCGGCGATTATGTGCTTTCCGGTGGAGAGTTGCCTGCTGCAGTTTTGGTGGATGCTGTTGTACGACTGATCCCAGGTGTGCTGAGCGACGAAACTTCAGCACTTTCCGATTCCTTCCAGGATGATTTACTCGATGCCCCAGTTTATACGCGCCCTGCCGAATGGCGCGGTCACAAAGTGCCTGATATTCTGCTTAGCGGCAATACACCCGAAATAGAGAAGTGGCGATTTGAGCAGGCCGTTGAAAGAACGAAACAAAGAAGGCCGGATTTGCTGAGCGACTGATTTTTCTTTGCGTCCTCGGTGGCTATCTTCGTGATTAATTTCCTGATGCTTCCAAAGTGTAGTCAATTACGCTTGATCAGTTTGCTGTCAGCGAAATAAATCATGCCTTTTCTCATAAATGATGCAAATTCCGGGTTGGGTTTACCATCGCTCATAGTGTAGCGCTCGTCGGAGACATATAGCTCGGCCAAACCTTTGTAGGTCTCGGCTCTCAGATCAGTCGGATCGCTAACGCCCCAAAAGGCACGGATATTAGCATAGTGCCTTGCTATTTGTTCCTGTACAACATCACATTCCGGATCACTCTTAACCAGGCTTTGTAATTTCAGGTTTATTTCTTTTTGATCAGCCTTTAGCTTCTCCAGGTCGAGTTTATCCATCTCCATCAGGGCCTTTTCTGACCGTACAACAGTGTCTTCGCCCCATTTTTCTATCGCTTCCCTGCGATAAGCTTCTGCCTGTTCTTTTGGCATGCCTTCATATAATTCTTCTATAGTGCTCATCTTTTTATTTTTTAAGTGATCAATGGTTTTGTCAATGGTAGCCAACAACGTGTTCAGGCGGTCGCGACGCGCGGTTAAAGCCACACGGTGGCCCGAGAGCGCTTTAGCGAGATCGAAATATGGATCGTTCATGATTTCGATGATCGATTTCAGCGGGATGTCCAGTTCCCTGTAAAATAATATCTGCTGAAGCCTAAGCAATTCGGCATGACCGTATTGCCTATAATTGGCCCATGTGCGGACCGACGGTTTTAACAAACCTATTTTATCATACAGATGAAGTGTTTTTACCGTCACCCCGGCAAGGCGGGCAATTTGTTTTACAGAATAGTGCTTTTCCATCTCAAGACCTACGTTTTCTGCAAAGCTATACTATGACCTAAGGGTAGAGTCAAGAACTTTTTTAAAATAATTTTCACTAAGGTGATTTTAGGCCCTGGGATGTGTATAAAACGAGAAATGTGGAAATTTTTAAATCTCGTTTTTTTAATTAAAATAAAATCCCTATTATTGCAAGCCGATTTTTACGGGTTAAAAATTGCGTTTAGAGCTTAAAATCATGGATTTAATCAAATTTGTCGAAGAGCAATCAGTAGAAAAAAAGCAAGTTCCTGCGTTCAAAGCGGGTGATACTGTGAGCGTACATTATAAAATACGTGAAGGTAACAAGGAGCGTGTTCAGGTTTACCAGGGTGTTGTTATCCAGCGTAACGGCGATAACGCCACCGAAACTTTCACCGTTCGCAAAGTATCAAACGGCGTTGGTGTTGAGCGTATCTTCCCTATCAACTCGCCAAACATCGATAAGATCGAGGTAAACAGCTACGGTAAAGTACGTCGTGCTAAATTGTTCTACCTGCGCGAATTAACAGGTAAAGCTGCCCGTATCAAATCGAAAAGAGTTTAATTTTGTAAGGGTACTGAAAATATTAAAGCCCCGGTGATTTTTCATCGGGGCTTTTTGTTCGTTGTCTGAACCAGGATTCTTAGGATTAAAAGATTATAGGATGCCTGCGCACAGGTCCATTTGTCTGAACCGCTGATTCGGGATGATTTTTTTGATTACGCAGAATCAATTGAGTCAAAAAAACATCCTATCATCCTCAAATCCTAAGAATCCTAGTTCAGACAAAGACGCCGGCTTCGAGCGAACGAATTGCGTCCAGACCATAAAATCTTACTAGTACCGAATTTAAGCGTTTTTACTCGCCTTCTCTGCAACCTTAGCAGCTTTCGGAGCCTCAGCCAACTCAGCCAATACCGTCCTGCCGCCCTTCACAGCCTCACCAATACCGACATTGATCTTTGTTCCCAGCGGTAAAAATACGTCCACCCTTGAGCCAAACTTGATAAAGCCGAATTGCTTACCTTGTTCTACCTGATCTCCTTCTTTTACGTACCAAACGATCCGACGGGCCATAGCACCTGCAATCTGCCTGAACAGGACGGAAACACCATCTTTATTCTTGATTACGATGGTGGTACGTTCGTTCTCGGTAGAGGACTTTGGATGCCAGGCCACCAGGTATTTGCCCTTATGGTATTTGAAGTAGCTCACCACACCCGAAATAGGGTTGCGGTTTACGTGCACATTAACTGGTGACATGAAGATAGATACCTGTATACGTTTATCGTTCAGGAACTCGGTTTCTTCGGTTTCTTCGATTACCACAACCTTGCCATCAGCAGGACAAAGCACATTTTTATCACTCGTATGAATATGGAACGATGGACTGCGGAAAAACTGCAGTATGATCAGGAACAAAGCTCCCGAAAGTATGTAAACGATCCATTTGAGCGTGTGGGCCGACGGATAATAGAATTGTATAAGCGCGTTCACGACAAATATCAATAGTACCGTTAACGCAAGGGACGTATACCCTTCTTTATGAATAGTCATCTCAATGAAATTTGATGCAAAATTAAAAAATAGAAATTAAGTAGAGGTAAGCAAATACGACAGGCGCCGCAATTAACAAACCATCGAAACGATCGAGCAGGCCACCGTGACCGGGAAGTATGCCTCCGGAATCCTTCACGTTGATGCTGCGTTTGAACATCGATTCAACCAAATCGCCCAGGGTACCAAAGCTGCCGATTAATATTGCCACCGATACCCAGTGCCTCCACGATAATTCGGTATAAAAGCGGCTAAGGATAAAACCGGCTACCGCAGCTATAAGCACGCCGCCAATGAATCCTTCCCAGGTCTTCTTTGGCGAATGGCGCTCAAATAATTTGGTTCGACCAAAGAAATAACCACTTAGGTAAGCACCTGTATCATTGGCCCAAAGCATAATGAGGAAGCCTAAGGGCAAATGAAAATCAAAATCGCCCTGTACATAAGCCAGCGCATGGAAAAATTGAAAAGGTATCATCACATAAATAACACCCATAAAAGTATAGGCAATGTTGTTGAATGGGCTTTCGGAACGCTTGAACAGTTCAACAATAAAAGTCGCACACACCGCCAGTGTAGCTACAACAAGTGCCATGATGACTAGCGGGAAATTATGATTGCTATTAAATTCGGTCCAGGTAAATAAGCCGTAGATACTGGCAGCAATTACAAGACCAAGTATGGTATCCGGTTTTGCGGTGCTTTGTTTTACTAATCCGTAAAACTCCCAGAGACACAATAGGGCGAGTACCAGGTAAAATACATTGAACACATGCCTTCCCAACAGAACGGAAGCAAGCATGACAATTATAAAGAAGAAGCCGGTAATGGCGCGTATTTTCATGGATTTAGCTGGTTCAGAATAAGAGCCTCGATAGCGTTGCTGAAATCGCGCTGATGCACATATACCTCGATGTTGCCAAAGGTACGATGAGACGAATCTTGTTTGTTGAGCAGCACGGCTCCAATTTGATGTACGATAAGCATTTGCTTCACTATCTCGGCCTGGTAGTAATTGGTTGATGAAAAGATTTTAATCCAGTTCTTCTCCATGATGGGCGGCATGCCATTTTTCAGAAATATACTTATAAATAATCA
>JAICXZ010000275.1 GCA_025934475.1 Mucilaginibacter sp.
GCGTCAACAAAAAATTCTCCTATCTCAGTTACAATCAGCGGTGCGAGCGGTTTCAGTTCTCAGCAGATCAACGCGGGTGAGATCACTCGTTCAGGTATCGAGTTCCAGGCTTTTGGCCGCCCTGTAACTTCAAAGGATTTCTCATGGGATGTTACGGTCAATGCCGCACACAACCAAAACAAGTTAATGTCTCTGGAACCAGGTCTTGATTACCTGCAACTGGGCTCGTGGTTTGGTAGTGATGGCGTTACCCAGGGAGTTCATGTGGGTGATAATTATGGCAATATTTACGGATACGATTACAAATATAAAAACGGCCAAAAAGTAGTTAACCTGATTTATTCCGATGGAACGAATACCGGGCATGGGCCGGTACTTGGCGCACAATATGCTACATCCGACAGCATTGTGAAAATAGGCAACGCGACCCCTAAAATAACCGGTGGCATTGCCCAAACCTTTCGGTATAAGAACCTGAGCTTGTATATTCTGGCCGATTTCCGGATCGGAGGTCAGATATGGTCGGGCGATTACGCGACGATTATGGGCCAGGGTATGGCGCCTGAAACAGCCTACGAAAGGGATGGCCATGGACTGCCGTATACCTTCCCCGATGGAACTAAAGCAAACGTGGGCGTAATATTGCCCGGCGTTGCATTGAACCCCGCGACGGGCCAATACGAACAGAACACAGCTGTTGTAAACTCGTGGTGGAAATATGCAGGCAACTATCAATCGTGGGATAATGTTCCCGTTGTACGGACGAACCAAATATTTAACGATTCCTGGGGAAAATTGCGGGAGTTAAGCATTACCTATGCCCTGCCGAAAGACTGGGTAGCTAAAACCAAAGTATTCCAAACTTTGTCGGTTTCGTTGATCGGCCGCGATTTATTTTACCTGTTTACAACGCTGCCGGATAAGATAAATCCCGAAAGTGTTGTCAGTTCTTCAAATGTTCAGGGCATCCAGTTTGGTGGGCTGCCAGGGGTACGCTATTATGGATTCACCGTAAGAGCAGGATTCTAATGTAATTTGAAAAAATCTTAAAAGTTAAAGTTATGTTGAAATACTATCATAAAAAAGGGTTAGCGATAATAGCCGTTTCGGGGTTTTTTATTGCAATGATGGCATCCTGTACCAAGAACTTCCAGGAAATTAATACGCCACATAGTGGTTCTACAACGGCCACTCTTTTACAACTTTATACGGGTATCGGTGCTCAGTTAGATAACACTGCAGAAGGTGAAGATGCCACCAGTACAAGGTGGTTATATCCTATTACACAGCAGGGCGCAGTATATACAAGATCGGATTATACTTTTGGTCAGGGCGCTAATTGGTCTGGCTTTTATCAGAATTTGGCCGCCTCATATCAAATGTTTAGCCAAATAACAGCATACCATGCCGACTCGGTAAATTATACCAATATAAAAGCTATGGTGTTGGTACTTAGGGCTTACCAGGCTATTGAGTTATCTAATTTTTACGGGTCCATACCTTATTCCAAGGCAGGTAAAGGTTTTTCCGGCAATACTGCTGACCTTAAAGTACCATACGATACCCAACAACAGGTGTATCTTTCGTGCTTGAAGGATCTTACCTGGGCGGTAAATAATTTTTCGACCAGCGCTACTCAGGCTTCTTTTGGCTCCGGCGATTTCCTCTTAGCAAATGATATTTCGCAATGGAAAAAATTTGCTAACTCGCTCCGGTTGCGCTATGCACTTGACATGTACGATAAAGACAATGCAGACGCTGGGCCAATAATTTCGGACGCGTTAACCAAAGATTTGTTAACCGACCCTGTTGCAGATGTAGTTGGCCTTAGCCAAACAAACATCCCCAATATTTCTTTTGATATCGGCGGTGGCGGCAGGGGCTGGTCTTTCCGCCAGGAATGCCGTGTACGTATGGGCACAACGATGTGGAATTTGATGAGTAACAATAACAGCATCAACGGCAGCGGTATCTTTGATCCAAGGTGCAAGATATTTTTTGAGGCAAACGGTGACGGTGATGGAAACACTGACTGGGTTCCGTTTCCGCAAGACCCACCCTCGCCCATAACTGACGGCGGAGATCCTTATAATACCGAAAGAGATCCCAATAATAAAGGCTGGTCAGTAGATAAAGTGGGTAATTTATATTCAGATTTCAATTATTACTGGGGCAGGGATGGAAATATTTCAGGATCAAGCGGAGCCGTTCCGGAAATTTTTATGACACCTGCCGAAGTGCATTTTTTGAAGGCTGAAGTGTACGCACGCGGGATTGCAGGTGTCGCCCAAAATATGGCGACAGCACAAACCGAGTATGAAGCAGGAGTAACGTCTTCTATTACCTATTGGACGAATGCTGCCTTCAATTCCTCCGTTTGGATAATGAATAAGCCTGCCGCTGCTACCCCAAGCAGCGCAGATATAACTACCGTATTAACTAATCCGAAAGTTGCCTTTAACGCAGCTAACGCTCTTCAGTTGATTTATGCGCAGGAATGGATCGATCAGATCCGTCAGCCATGGGTGGCATGGACGCTGATGAGAAGAACAGGCGGAGCGACGCCTGCCGATACAGACAATCCGTCAGTGTATGCGCAAAATTATGGCACCTATCAGCGTTATCAATATCCTTCTGACGAGCCGTTGCTGAACAGAGCAAACTGGGCCGCAGCTACCGGTGGAAATGATGTAGTAAGCACCAAAATCTGGATAGCAAAATAATTAAGTTGAGATTATAAGTTGATGATGCGAAAAGCCCCGGGTGTAATACCTGGGGCTTTCGTTTTACTATCACGAATTACGAAAGGGAATTTTTATAGTTTCGACAAAATTGGAGACTACCGTTTCATCCATATGGGTATCGACGCCAAACATAGTATCGTTTTTAGCCAGGCTTTTATAGGTTCCGAATATCCGATCCCAGATGCTGAGTACGTCTCCGTAGTTGCAATCGGTATAAGGCAGCTCGAAATGATGATGAACATGGTGGATATTCGGCGTGACAAAAAGCAGGCCGATAAGCCGCTCGGCTTTTGGCGCCAGTCTGAAGCTTGTATGTGAGGTTACGTTTGAAATGGTTTCGCAGGTTTGCCGCAGGAGCAGTAATCCGGCCCCTACTCCGGTGAGGAGGATCCAAACAATAAGAAAACACATTCGAAGGAAGGTCTCACCCGGATGTTCCCTGACGGTTGTTGTTACATCCATTTCATTATCAGTGTGATGAACCAGGTGAAACCGCCACAGCGGCTTAAACTTGTGCATAGACACATGGTATACATAATCCAGGAAATCGAGCATCAGGAACCCAACAGCAAGTTTAATCAGATGGTGTTTGCTGAATACCGACCAGGAAAGGATGCCCCAGTGTCGTTCGTTAACCATTGCCGAAACCGCCAACACCGGTATGGTCATTATGAGCTGCACCGGTAAGGCAGTGCCGATAAATTTGATGTTTCTAAGTGCATGCGCGCATTTTGATTTGAAGCTTTCAGAAATGATTATGGCCTCCGTTAGCCATAAGCCAATCATCAAAGCCGCATAGATAAATAGTTGAACCTTTGTTTCATGGTCCAGTTGTGATGATGCGGTACCGGTCATTTTGTAATAGGGGTATATTTAATTGTAAAAGAACGCAATTGTAATAACCAAATTTTGATTTTTAAAAAAAATAAAATTTTTTAAAATGAACTCTGGACAAAATGTGCCTCTTATCAACATTCGCGTTGCCTATCCCGTGTTTTAACGGTGTAAAATACCGTGTTTAAACCCGTTGCGGCCAAAGCCTTCCAATGCCTACATTGCACGAAATGGCTAACCTCCGCTTCAAGTATTTTTCTAAAGATATCTCACTGGACAACAAAAGCGCCTTTGAAACTTATGTCAATCAAACGTATGCAACCGTTAGCGATCAGATGAATATTACAAGTTCCTATGTGCTCGTTTATTGGACCAAACCTCAAAACCAAATCCACGGTATTTTTATAACCGACTCCATCACTGAAACTATTATGGACACAGGAAACCTCAACAAATTTATTGTCCGGCCCGCGTTGGCCAGGCATTTGACTTCTTATCGGCAACCGGCAGAATTGGAAGTCTGAGGTTACAACGCCAACCAAATTTCGGATCGAAAGTTGGTAGCGATATCTTTTTAACGGGTTGTTGTATAATCCTTTATCCTGTTTTGACGGTATAAAAATGAGTATTTTCAACCGTTTGATTTTCTGGTTAGAAACCCGGAACTTACAGGCGCTTAAAACTCATCACCAATGGCAAATACTAACCTTATTGATTCCTACCAGGTAGACGGATCGAGCAACCCTGTCCGGCTTAAAGTCACCGTTGGCAACGGACAAACCGGATGCATCGGTGTCAGCATAGACGGAAACGACGTTATCAAACCAGGCGCCGACGCCAATAACAACTACACCGATTCGTTCGATTTCGAGATCGGCAGCAACCAGGATTTGAACAGCAGTTTGTTAACCATTCCGGTGGTGGTTACCCGGGTGCAGACCGATACCCAGACAACAACTGTTATTGTAGAACTAACCGGCGGCCCCACGCCTTCGAACTATCCGCCGCTGACCGAGAATGCTACAAACGTTGGAGATATAATTAATTATCTGTGTACTATTGATTTTGGGAACTGATGAGACGAGCAATAATTATTGGTTTAATATTCTCGTTGAGTATGAGCGCCGCTATAGCGCAAACAGCAGATTCAGCTAACAATACCCTTTTAAATCGCGGTGACACCACGCAATGGAAGATCAATCTGCTGGAAGAACCTAATTCACCCGGCGCAAGCCTGCTTGGCATTTCAACAAGCGCCGTCCAGCGGCCATCAGATCCAACAGCAATAATGGTGTCATTGCTGAATTCGACAGATAATCTCACCACGATACCCAATTCATACGCGGTCGATTTTGTGCCGCAATGGCTATTCTGGGGGAAGAACGTGACCTATTCGGATTTTGCCAACGACAATAATATCTGGAACAATATTAAACAGACTTTCGATGTTTCGCTTGCGATGCGCAACCTGAAAGATGTCAACTCAAATGTGGTTAACACGCAGCTTGGGGCCGGGTTTAAAGTTTCAATAAAGCGTGGTAGCATTTCAAAAAAGACCCAAGCTGCGATGGCCAGTATCCACACTTACCAAAGCAACTATCTTGCACTGCGAAAAAGATATATCAATGATGCAGTTAAGCAGGCTAAAGCCTCCGGTATGAATCCCGACCAGCGCAACCAGCTCATTGCTGCCGCAGATCAAAAAGCACAGTCGGACGCTAAAAATCTCGCATTACAGGATTCGATCAGAAAAGTTGCGCAGGGCCTTGATTTTACTCGCGAAGGTTTTATGATGGACCTGGCCGGAGGGTTTTCCTACAATTTTGTTAGCCAGACAAACGGCAC
>JAICXZ010000701.1 GCA_025934475.1 Mucilaginibacter sp.
GGCGCGCAATTACAAACCCATCCTGGTATTCCCTGACTCAGATAATAAATTAATTAAATAAATTGCCTTCGTGCAATTTATTTATCCTAAACCAGCTATTAAATCTTCCGCCTCCAAAAGTACCTTCGGCGTGCTCTTTTGTGTGATCTGTGTTTTTTCAAGTTTTGCTGTAAATGCTCAGAATGTAGATAATGTGATCTTTAAGGATACGCTATTCATTTCGATCACCGGAAAAGAGGTGCAGACTCGCGACAGTGCATTTTACGTGCGTGTGCTTAGCCCTTCTGATTCCGGCCGGGTTAACGTAAAGCAATATTACCTCAACGGGAAATTAAACTTAGCGGGCACTTCGTTAACTGTTGATAAACTAACCCTTAATGGTCCGGCTTTGACATTTTTTTCCGATGGGAAAAAGCAAGCGGAATTAAATTATAAAAATGGCGCATTAAAAGGATTGTGTTATTTCTATTACCGCAATGGCGCGTTACAAGAAATAAGGGATTATGGCGATACTGCAGCAGGTAAATGGGCTAACGGGCCGGGTGGAAGTTATTTGCTGTCGATTTATAGAGATTCAACAGGCAAAGTGATGGTTGAGCATGGCAATGGATACCTGAAGGAACTAATCTTTAGTTATAGTCAAGTCATTCTTGAAGGAAATGTTATAAACGGCAAACAGGAGGGTGAGTGGAAGATATCCGATTCGGAAGGCCAATTTAAAACCGTTGAAAAATTTAAAGATGGATTGTTAACTGAAGGGATATGTCGCTTAAAGGGAGGAAGGACTTACAACTTTAACGATTATGAAATGGCGCCTGAATTTCCGGGCGGTCAGGTTGCGTTGCGTAAATATATCAATACTCATTTGGTGTATCCGGATGCGCTTAAGCGTGCCGGAATTGAAGGCACTGTGCTTGCCAATTTTGTTGTAGGCAGAACCGGTCAGGCAGAGGATGCGAAAATCGTGAGATCGGCGCAAAAGGGTTTGGATGATGAGGTCATTCGTCTTATTAAAGAAATGCCGTCCTGGCAGCCGGGTATTCAAAATGGCATTCCTGTAAGAATCTTTTACAGTATTCCAATTGCTTTCCGCCTGCATTAACCATCCCCTAGAAATGTATACGATTGTCACCAATACCGATCGGCCCCCCTTGCAACAGGTCGATTATTAATTGTTATCCACCGGCCTTGGATAGGCACTTAACCCAAGCACCACCTGGATATTGGCATCCCTGTTAATGGATTGGCGAGTATCATACAACATGCGCACACGGATGCTTTTTTCGCGCACCAGCTGGTCAAGCAGTTTAGATTTATCGGTAATAAGTGTGATGGTATTACCGGATAAATCACTAATGCTGTCACGCCTTGCTACCAGCATTTCGTCCGAACCATCCTCTTTTGAAAGGTATATTTTTACTCCGGATAAATTGCCAATGTTATAGTCGGTCGGCTCCAGCGAAGTTAATTTGGCCGAAATAACCCTTACCAACGTAATCCTGTCGGCATCGCTGCCACCCTTTTTGAAATTGAAGTTTTGGTCAAAGCTGTTGGCCATATTGATAGCCGAGTGCTCGCTGCCAGGCTGTGCCGTTCCGGAAACGGTAAGCGTAGTAGTATAAGGGAATGATGATTTGACGATGCTCTGGTACATAGCACATCCGCCAAACGAAACACAAAAAACTGGCAATAGTAAAATCAGCTTAACCCTGGAGTTCATGTATAAATATGTCTTAGCAATTTACTAAGTTTTTCGATGCGATTGTGCAAATTCTGTAAATAAGTGTTTAAACGCTCTTAAACGCATAAATAGTGCTCAAAGCGATTAAAGACGAATTTGCTTTCGGCACTTAAGACAACCCAAAACACTTCGAATCCACTTGTAGGTTTGACGATAAAAAGATGCTCAAACCGGCCGATCTGTGGCAGTTTAAAGATGTCCACAAATGCTAAATATTATTTTAAAAAAATCGGTCCGGAATTCATCAGGAAGTCATACCTTTGCATCCCGACGCTGAAGTCGGATTTTCGCCCCTCAGCGCATAGTTTTACATGTCCAAAGTCGATAGTCAGTGACGACCCGAGGCCCAGGACGCAATTTTTTAACACTTAAAAAGACTATGCCCAAAAACACATCCATCAAATCCGTTTTAATTATTGGTTCTGGTCCTATTATTATTGGCCAGGCATGTGAGTTCGATTATTCAGGTTCGCAGGCTGCGCTTTCTCTGAAAGAGGAAGGGATCGAAGTTTCGATCATCAACAGCAATCCTGCTACCATCATGACGGATAAGGTAATCGCAGATCACGTATACCTGTTGCCTTTGAACTGTGATAGTATCGAGCAAATACTTCAGGAACAGAAGATCGACGCCGTACTGCCTACCATGGGTGGACAAACAGCGCTGAATCTTTGTATTGAAGCTGAAGAACGCGGATTGTGGGAGAATTACAATGTTCGCGTAATCGGTGTGGATACCGCTGCTATTGAGAAGACCGAGAACCGTGAGGCTTTTCGCCAGCTGATGGTAGATATCGGCGTTGATGTGGCCAAGTCGAAGATCGCCAATTCGTTCCTGGAAGGTAAAGAAGGTGCACAGGAGATAGGCTTTCCGCTGGTTATTCGCCCAAGCTATACGCTGGGCGGAAAAGGTGCAGCTTTCGTACACAAAAAAGAGGACTTTGACCAGGCATTGAGCCGCGGCCTGCAAGCGTCGCCAACCCACGAGGTTTTGGTGGAACAGGCAGTATTAGGCTGGAAGGAATATGAGCTGGAGTTGCTGCGCGACAGTCGCGATAA
>JAICXZ010000474.1 GCA_025934475.1 Mucilaginibacter sp.
GGAAAGTGCGTTAAACCATTTGTGTTGTTTCCGGTCTTAAAAAAAGCCGGCTTCTTTTGAAGCCGCTGCACATAGATCGATCAGCACATCAACCGGCTATGAGGAAAACCTTTGCACTGCTAGCATTTGTTCTCACGCTCTGTACGGCAAACATGGCCAGGGCACAGTATCGCATGGCTGCGGCAAAGTATGACGATGCTGTTTATGTGGGGATTCAGCCGGACACTTTCAGATATTTTGCCTCACCACAACACAACTCCAACTGGTGCTGGGCAGCATCACTGCAAATGATTTTTAACTATTATGGTATCGACATTACCCAAGAGCAAATCGTGGCGCGCAGTTATGGGCTTAATTCTAATGGTCCATTACCAAATTGTACAGGCAACTGGGAAGTAATTACAGCAAATCTGAACAACTGGAGCGTCGATAATGACGGGCGCCAATATATAGTGCGGGCCGTATTCAATCCAGGGCCGCCGGATCCCAACTACCTCATAGAACAGCTTTCGCTCAAGCGACCTATCCTTATTGGATACCAATCGGGACCCAATTCGGGGCATGCGGTAGTTATAACCGGCTGCAGCTATACTGAAGGTTATTACGGTCCTGTAATCCAATCCATCGTCGTAAGCGACCCCTGGCCAAGTGATTACAACATTGCGCACGAGGGGCGCAGGGTATGGAGGGGAGCACAACTTGCCAACCTTATAAAGGGGCATTGGTATATTGTGGTGCAATAACTTCGGGCAAAACCATGTATAATCTTTAACGACAATATGGTGTAAATCACTATTTTTATAAAAACAATCTGTAACTAAAATTCATCATGAAGAGACTATCGTTCCTATGCTGTTTACTTGTCGGCCTGGCAGTAACTGCAACATCTCAAATTAAGGCCCCAACTGCAACTGATCCCGTTTTAAAAGCCAGGGGTCTGCAAAAACAGTTGAAGTTGACGGACGAGCAAACAACAAAAGTCGCCGCCATTTATAAAGAATCGGCTGAAAAATTCGAAAATATAAAAAAGGCCGAGCACGGGAATACTGATAAAATGATGAAATCTATTGCGCCGTTGCGTACAGCTACTATCCAAAAAATCAAAACAGTACTGACTCCAAAACAAGCTGCCAAATATGATGCCCTGGTAAAAGACAGTAAAGCAAGCGGCGGTAATGGGTGGAGCGACGGATGGAGCGCCACTAACACTAATTGAAGAAATAAACCAAGCCTAAAGAGAAAGACGGATCATCAAGTCCGTCTTTCTTTTTTACTTCGGTAACTAAGTCGCATTATTTTGTTGCCGTGGCCGGAGAATTTGTTTGTGGGGCCGGAGCAGCAAAATGATAAGTACCCGAGCCTGCATGGATCAGCACATAGCCATTTTCGGCAGGGCCGGCACTAATGGTCTTGTCAAGACTTAGTGGTTTCTCGTTTTCAGTTATCTGGTCTGCGCTATCGGCAGGCAGGTAAATATCTGCAGTGGTATTGGCAGGGATATCAATATTGAAGTATGCCTTACCGTCTTTTATTTCCCATCCGGAAGTAGCTTTCCCATAGTAAGTTTCGAGACTCGCCGAGGCGCTGGTGAACGTGCTGCCCGGGTGTGGCATAATGCGGATGTGCTTGTAACCCGGTTTATCATCATAGGTATCAAGCCCGGCCATTACACGGTACATCCAATCGCCAATTGCTCCATAAGAATAGTGGTTGAAAGAGTTCATACTGGCGGCCTCAAACGTTTTGTCGGGCCTGATACCGTCCCAACGCTCCCAGATTGTGGTCGCACCCATTTTTACGGGGTACAGCCATGATGGATAGGTATCCTGCAGCAACAAACGATAAGCCACATCATTAAAGCCAAAACGGGTAAGTACATGGCACAGATATGGCGTACCCAGGAAACCGGTAGTAAGGTGGTTACCATATGCATGGATATTATCCACCAACCGCTGTGCAGCTTGTTCGCGGAGATTTTCGGGTAGCATATCAAAATTCAGCGCCAAAGTATACGCCGTTTGGGTTCCGGATACCAGGCGACCATTTGGCGTCACATATTCTCTGTAAAAGGCGTCTTTTATCTGTTTAAGCAGTTTTGTGTAAGTTTCGGCGTCCTCGTGCTTACCAAGTGCGTTAGCGGCATTAATAAGCAGTTGGGTGGAATATCCGTAAAAACACTGGGCAATGAAATACTTATCTGTGATAGCTGAGGTACCGTCGGTATCGTCGTCCCGGCTATAGAACAGCCAGTCGCCAAAGCTTTCACCTTTTTGCCACAGGTCGTTCTTACTTTCTGACTGCATGTAATCGACCCAGGCTTTCATGCTGGAATATTGCGTTGCCAGGATGCGTTTATCGCCATAGGCCAGGTACATGTTCCATGGCACTACGGTTGAAACATCGGCCCAGCCGGTGCTGCTCTGGCTAAAACCAAGGCAGTTTGGAATTACCCATGGAACCACGCCATTCGGCAACTGATCCGCAGCAACATCACGCAGCCATTTGCCGAAAAAGTCATTCACGTTCATATTAAACGTTGCAGTGCGCGAGAACACCTGGGCGTCACCTGTCCAGCCGAGACGTTCGTCGCGCTGCGGACAATCGGTAGGCACATCCAGGAAATTGCCTTTTTGTCCCCACTGAATGTTGTGCTGCAATTGATTGATGAGAGAGTTAGAAGTTGTGAAAGTACCCGTCGGTTTCATGTCCGAATAAAGCGCAACAGCGGTTACATCATCAGGTTTGATCTCATCACCCGGATATCCTTCTATGCGGATAAACTGGAAACCATGGAAGGTAAAATGTGGCTCAAATATTTCTTCTTCGCTGCCTTTGAGAACATAAATATCCTGGGCCTTCGCATTCCGTAAATTTTCAGTGTAAAAGTTGCCGAGTTTGTCAAGTACCTCCGCGTGGGATACTTTAATTGTATCACCCTTTTTGCCCCTTACCTTTAAGACCACCCATCCTACTAAATTCTGGCCAAAATCGATCACCCGTTCATTTTTAGGTGTTTTAAAAATGCGAAGCGGCTTAAATGTTTCGTGTTTTTTCACCATTTCGTTATAGGTTGCCAGCAGGATATCTTTCGAATAGTCCTGGACCTTCACCCCGCTCCAACTTGAATCGTTGAAACCTGCCGAAGACCATCCTGCCTGCGCTTTGTTATGGTCGATGGTTTCACCATTGTATATCTCGCTGTAGCGAACTTCGCCCGTGGTTGATTTCCAGGTTTCGTCAGTTGCGATTACGCCGGTTGTTCCATCATTATAAGTGATATTGATCTGCATCAATAACGCGATGTCTTTGCCGTATACATTCTTCCTGTCGGCAAATCCAATGACGCCACGGTACCAGCCATTGCCCAACATTGCTCCTATTACGTTGTTACCATCCTTGAGCATGTCGGTCACATCATAAGTTTGATATTGCAGGCGCTTTTGATAAGCTGTCCATCCTGGAGTAAGGTAAGCATCACCCACACGCTGTCCGTTTATCTGCGCCTCATACATACCATGCGCAGTGATATATGCGGTAGCGGAACGTATTTTTTTATGTAGCTCGAATTGTTTACGCATCAAAGGGCTAGGGCGATTGATGCTATCCTCAGGATAACCCGGTGTGATCCATTTGCCCTTCCAGTCATTAACGCCCAGCAGGGCCATTTGCCACCATGAAGTAGCGCTCCAAGGAGAGGCTCCGCCATGATTATCCCACACCCTGACCCGCCAAAAGTACCTGTCGCCAGATTGCAGGGGTTTTCCTTTATAGGTTATGAAAACTGATGAATCGGATATGACTTTTCCCGAATTCCAAACATGACCATGAAAGCTTGCGTTTTCGCTCACTTCGACCTGGTATGCCGTTTGCATCTCATTTCGCTTATCGCAAACAAGCTTCCATGAAAAACGCGGCACAGTAACATCCAGGCCCAGCGGATTGGTGCGATTCTCGCACAAAAGGCCA
>JAICXZ010000531.1 GCA_025934475.1 Mucilaginibacter sp.
CCATTGGTACCAAACCTGCATCTTAATAGGGAAACAACAAAAAACCAGCGGTGAGCCGCTAATCCATATTTGAGGTTTGATCTTTAAAAAATAGAGGGATACTCTTTATGGGATAGATATTGCCGTAATGAAACGAAACGTCAAAAGCAAAGGAGAAATACAGATACTGATTACAACAACTACAAAACCAAAAGCAGGCAAATAGCCTAAAAACACAATTCCATCTAACAAAACCAAAAACAGGGCATTTGACCCTGGCGGCATTGTATTGCCAAAACTTTTATAAAAACAAACAACATGAAAACCATACTTCGCACAATATATTACAGCATTTTCCTCGTCTTGCTAGCGACGGGGGTAGCCTATGGGCAATCAGCCCAGAACGCCCACGTATCAGGCACGCTGTTGGATGAACAGGGCAAGCCGATGCCATTTGCCAGCGCGTACCTCGTAAACGCCCAGGATTCGACACAACATAAAGGCACCATGAGTAACGATGCCGGTGTTTATACATTCGATCATATAAAAAACGGCCAGTACACTGTAAAGGTGAGCATTGTTGGTTATGAGAAAGTGAGCAGTAAACCAGTCATGGTGGATGCGGCTTCACCAAATGTAACTGTGCCAACGATAAAGCTTCAGCTATCCAGCCACAGCCTCGGCACTGTTACTATTGCCGCCACCAAAGCATTGATTGAGCAAAAAGCCGACAAGGTAGTAGTAAACGTGGCCGGCAGTGTGCTGGCAGCGGGCAACTCCGCAATGGATATATTGGAAAGAGCGCCGGGAGTAAGTGTGGATAAAGACGATAACATCAGCCTGAAAGGCAAACAGGGTGTTACTGTAATGATCAACGATAAGTTAACTTACCTAACTGCGGCACAATTAGCTACGCTGCTGCGCTCAACCGATGGCAATACGATCCAATCGATCGAGCTCATTTCTAATCCATCGGCCAAATATGACGCGGCAGGTAACTCGGGTATTATTAATATCAAATTGAAAAAGAATCGCCAGGTTGGTACCAATGGCACCATTTCCCTGGGCGCCGGTTGGGGGAAATATGGCAAGGACAATGAAACCTTCCAACTGAACCACAAGCAAGGTAAGTTAAATCTGTTCGGAACCTTTAGCCATAATGATAACGAGCGCTTTGAAGATATCGGCATCAAGCGCATTGTGACCGACACAAACCAGACTTTTTTTAACCAAAAAAGTTACCTCACCGAATCACACCATAATAACAGTTACCGGCTGGGCGCCGATTATGATCTGTCGGATAAAAACACCATCGGATTTGTAGTAAGCGGATACTTCAACGGCGAATTGGACAGGAATACCAACGGCACATTAATCGGCCCGAATTTTACCCAGGTTGATTCATCGCTTAACACCGCCGGCGTCTTTAACCAAACCTATCATAATTTCGCCTTTAACGTGAACGACACCTGGAAATTAGATACCGCAGGCCAGCAACTGAGTGCTGACTTTGATTATTCGAAATTCAAAAACAACTCGAACAATTTTTATGTGACCGACTTCTTTACTGCAAACGGAGGTCAACAACACCCCCAGGCATTCCTGGGTAACATCACTCCTTCGGTCATCGACATCCACGTTGGCAAAGTCGACTATGCACTGCCCATCAATAAAAACTTAAAGATGGAAGCCGGTGTAAAATATAGCGACGTTAAAACAGATAACGATCTGCAGCAGTCTACAGTTGAAAATGGACAATATTTAAGTGTGAATCATTTTGTATACGACGAGAAGGTAAGCGCCGGCTATATTAATTTTAACAGAAGTTTTAAAAACACAACTGTACAAGCAGGTTTGCGGGCAGAGTACACCAGTTCAACCGCGACAGGCGATTCGCTGAACGTAATTCAGAGCGTCCCCAGAAGTTATCTGGATCTTTTCCCAAGTGTGTTCATCAATCATACGTTGAATGACAAGAACGAAATCGGCGTTTCTTACAGCCGCCGTATCGACCGCCCGCAGTATGATAACCTGAACCCATTTGTGTTTCATTTGGACCCATATACTTACCAGAAAGGTAACCCATATTTGAAGCCACAGTATACCAACAATTTCGAGCTGACTTATACCTATAATAAGAGCATCAATGTGAGCCTTGGTTATAGCCGCACTACAGATGTAATTGCTGAGCTACCAGGCGCTGATCCAAAAACCAAGATCGGCTTTGTGACCAGCCAGAACCTGGAGACACAAAACAGCTATAACTTTAACGTATTTGCGCCTTATACCATTACCAAATGGTGGGAAGGCAATGTAAACTTCACGGCATTCTACCTCGGGTTTAAATCGAACAACCTCGAGGGTGGCAACCTCGATCGCGGGCAAGCCGCCTACAACATCAGGGCAACTGAAACACTGACTCCGATACCCGGATTTAAATTTGAGTTTACCGGCAATTATCAATCAGCCTTAACTTATGCGTTGTTCTATGTGAAGCCCCAGTATAGCATTGATGGCGGCGTGAGCCATTCGTTCCTCGATAAGAAAGCTAACATCAAGTTCTCAGTGACCGATATGTTCAACATGCGGACAAACGACGTAACCAGCAATTACCAGGCTGTAAATTTTGACATCAGGCAAAGGAGAGAGAGCCGTGTTGCGCGTATAACATTGACCTACAACTTCGGCAGCACCAAGATCAAGATGCGCGAACACGAAAACGCTTCTGGTGACGAAAGCGGCAGGGTGAAGGGGAATAATTAAGTTCACAGTTGGCGGTTTGCAGTGGGCAGTGAGTCCCTGCAAACTGCCAACTAAGAACTGCAAACTTACTTTCTGGCCACTTTAAAAGATCCGTTGGGCGTATTATAATCGGCCCCGGTAATTTTTGAAGCTCCCTGTGGTGTAAATTGCACCGAAAATCCATTCATCACTTTCACCGCAAATTTATCGTTACCCAAAGGCGTCAATTCAAAGTCGCCTTCGTTGGGTATAGAGACAAATAGTGTTTTATTATCTTTTATATACACTTTAGAAGTTGTGTTTCCCAGTGAATAAGATCCGGTGTATTTCTGTAGTTCGGCCGCAGTAAGGTTTTTGATTTCGGGTATTTTGTTAAACAGCAGTGGTTTTAGCCCCGGTTCTAATTGCGTGTTGAAACCATCTATCTCTCCTGCCAGGTTCATCTGGTACTGGAACCTTGCGCCAAGCCCGTCAGTTGTATCGATACCTTCCTTCGGATCTTTAAGAATCAGGTCAAAAATATCATAGTTATTGTGCCTCAACCATAAGGTAAGGGTTGGAGTTTTCGCGAAAAGCGAATCGTTTTGGCTATAGATTTTGAAAGTACCGTATGCCGGATTTTGAAAGCTGCCGGTATAATCAGCCATCGGGTGGGTCGCCGGATTATGCGGCGCTGATTTTTTTGCCAGTTCGGCCTTTTTATTGTCCGATTGCTCTCCCATAAAGTCGCGTAGTATGTTCCCGTTCCAGTCGCGGTATTTGAGCCCCAGGACACGGTCGGCCAGGAGATTGCGGACGATAAGCGGTATCGAAGATTTATCCTGGTTGGTCAATACAATAATACCGATATTATCTGACGGAAAAAATGCAGTGGTTGCCGAGAAGCCATCAAGATCGCCATCATGATCAACCTGGTAATGCCCGCGATAGGA
>JAICXZ010000841.1 GCA_025934475.1 Mucilaginibacter sp.
ATTTTTTATTGAAATGGATTAGTTAATTAAAAGATTTCAATTTATTTCTAATTATGACATTTTTTTTAATGTTTTTTAAAAAGATGCAAAAATATTGTGCAAATCATATATAATGTCACAAATAATTCGATATTGCATATAAATTACCAATTTAAATCATTCTAATTAACAATAAATTCTTTATTGAACTCATTTTATGAAAAAAATTGAAGCGATTATTCGTACTTCAAAATTCGAAGACGTCAAAGATGCCCTTAAGCAAGTGGGTATCGATTTTTTCTCCTATTGGGAAGCCTACGGGGTCGGGAATGAGCAGGTATCCGAGCATCATAGCTATCGGGGAACTGTTTATGACACCCATTTTATTTCCAGGCTGTTTATTTCGATCGTGTTAAAAGATGAAAACCTGGATAAAACGGTTGCCGCCATCGAAAAATCTGCCTATACCGGCGAAATAGGAGACGGCATGATCTTTACCTACAGCGTTGAAGAATCCATCCGGATCAGAACAGGTGAAAGAGGCCGCGCCTCAACCACCGGCCCCAGCGACGAGAAAAAATAATTGTTAAACCAATCAATCATTCGACATGACCAAAAAATTACTCATATGCTTATTGATAGCATTACTGAATATTTCATTTAGTAACACATTTGCTCAAACTTCAAGAAAACCCGATCCGTCTGGCGTGAACACAGGCACATCAGCCGATATCGATACTTCAGCGTTCAAAGTGCTGGACACTTTAGCAAAAAAGAAAGATACAACAGTAGCCGCCGTAAGCAGCTCTGTTAAAAAACTGTCGACTGCTGTTTCCAATGTCGCCAACGCCGATGGAAAAAATAAAGTGGGAATCAATCTGGTTTGGCTGCTCATCACCGGGTTTTTGGTATTCTTTATGCAAGCGGGGTTTGCGCTGGTAGAAACAGGCTTGACCAGGGCTAAAAACGTGGCGCACACCATGGGTATGAACCTGTTTGTTTACCCGGCTGGTTGCCTTGGATTTTTTGTTTGCGGTTTCGCCCTGATGTTCGGCGGCGTGGGTGCTTTAGGAACACTTGGCGGATTTGACGGCTTAAACCAGGAGTATACGGTTCATATCCTCGGGCATACGTTCGGATTGTTCGGTACCAAGGGGTTTTTCATGAACGGTATATATGATGTAGGAGTTTTAGGATTCTTCGTGTTTCAGGCAGTGTTTATGGATGCTACGGCAACTATTCCGACCGGAGCAATGGCCGAAAGATGGAAATTTGCATCATTTGCGCTTTCAGGCGTGTTGATCGGTGGCGTTATCTATCCGCTATATGGAAACTGGGTCTGGGGTGGCGGCTGGTTGTCGCAACTGGGTGCTAATTTTGGTTTAGGGCATGGACACCTGGATTTTGCAGGATCTTCGGTAGTTCACCTGGCAGGCGGCGTGCTGGCATTTGTAGGCGCCAGGATGATCGGTCCACGTTTGGGCAAATACAATAAAGACGGAACGTCAAATGCCATTCCCGGACATAACATGCCTATGGCGGTTTTAGGCACGCTGGTATTAGCTTTCGGTTGGTTTGGA
>JAICXZ010000749.1 GCA_025934475.1 Mucilaginibacter sp.
ACGCATTCCTTGTGTGCGGCAACGTCAATACCGAGCGCCAGGCCGCTTACCACCAACACGTTGTAAGGCTGCAGCTCTTCTATCAGCTGGCGGCACTGCTGCTTTCCATATTCGGTAGCGTTGCGCGTGCCGACGATGCTAATGACCCGCATCGCATTGAAATCAGCATTGCCTTTTGCATATAACAATATGGGTGCATCGTAGCAAATTTTCAGACGTTTGGGAAATTTATCGCTGGTATAAAAAATAACGTCGATGCCGTTCTTTTCAATATAGATTAATTCGTCCTCCGCCCGGCCAAGCGCTTCCTCCACATCGGGCACTGCGATCGTTTTTTCACCGATACCCGGTACCTTTAACCATTTGGTTTTCGAAGCCTTAAACACTTCTTCCGCACTGCCAAAGTGCCCGATCAGTCCCCGCGCTAACGTGGGCCCGATGTTTTTTAAGAAGGTTAGGGCAATTTGGTGATGCAGCGACATAGGATGACGAAGATATTTTGCTAAAATATAAAATCCTAATAATTTTAGCAAAATAAAAATTACCCTTTCACATAAACCACCTGCTTGGTCTCAAAAAATTCTTCTTCAAAATAGTCTTTAAGGTGGTATTGCCTGACCGCCAACCCCGATTCGGCGATCTCTTCTGCAAGGTCGCCGCCTTTAAGGTATAGGATGCCGTTGGGCAGTTTATTTTTCGACTGCCTGTCGAATTTACCTTTCACCCAGGGGTAAAATTCCTTCAGGCGCGTCACGGCACGCGAAATAACGAAGTCGAACTTTTCATTCACCTGCTCGGCGCGCTGATGCGCGGCGGTAACATTTTTCAAGTCGAGGGTATGCGCCACTTCCTGCACCACTTTTATTTTTTTTCCGATGGAATCGACCAGGTAAAATTGCGTATCAGGGAATAATATTGCCAGCGGTATACCCGGGAAACCGCCGCCGGTACCCACATCCAGCACCTTCTCGCCGGGCAAAAAGGATATCACTTTGGCAATGCCTAGCGAATGCAGCACGTGCCTTTCATAAAGCTGGCCGATATCCTTGCGCGAGATAACGTTGATCTGGCTGTTCCAGAGATCATATAATTCGGGCAGGCGGTTAAATTGCTGAAGTTGCTTTGCGGTAATGGATGGGAAATATTTCAGCAGCAGGTCAGATGTCATCCCTTTTTACGCGATTGATGATGTTGCCAAGCAGGAACCGCGCCCTGAAGAGTTGGGCTTTTACCGTGCCCAGGGGCAGATCCAGCTGCAAGGCTATTTCCTCGTACGATAGCTCATCGAAATAGCGCAGCGTGATCAGGTTGCGGTAACGCGATGGCAGGCTCTCTATCAGCAGCCTCAACTCCTGCGTTTGCTGCTTTTTTATCGAGCTTTCCTCCGGGTTCAGTACATCCGATTTTATTTCCAGTTGTTTTTCCTCGCCATCGTCATTCGTCATCCCGTGGATCGACATCGTGTTTAGCTTTTTTTTTCGGATAAAGTCGATGCAATTATTGGTGGCCACCCTGAACAGCCAGGTGCTGAAGGCGAACTCGGGTTGATATTTATCCAATTTTTCAAATGCTTTGGCAAAGGTCTCGACAGTAAGGTCCATGGCGTCCTCGCGGTTATTCACCATCTTGAGCACCATAAAATAAATAGAATCCTTATACCGTTGCATCAGGTCGGCATAGGCCTTCTGGTCGCCTTCCCTTGCCCTTACCACCAGGTGGAAATCGTTTTTTGCGTTTTCGGTAAAATTAGCGTTTATCTCCATTGCGTGGTTTTCATAAAGCTCCCGATCAATCCAAAAACATTTAAATAAATATAATACATCGCATCAAAAAATGGCAGGTACCATAATATATCTCTACCGTTTAATTTCTTAAATGTTTTATGGTATACAACCAGCTGAACGATCAGCCTAAAAATAAATATACCCAAAGTTAATAACGGCTCGTAATTTAAAACTAAAGATAATATAAATAACGTATAGAACAACAAACCGGTTGCCGCATCTAATGATAACATATTACGATGACGGCTTTTATAAAGTTTCCCCACGCCGAAATGGCGCCGTTTTTGGCGAAACCATCCGCCCAGCGTTGTTTTAGCTTCGGTATAGGTAAACGCCTCTTGATGTATCTCGATCGCTGTATTTTCCGCCGTGGCGTTTTCGTTTACAAAAAGGTCGTCGTCGCCCGATAGTACGTGCATATGCGAAGCGAAACCTTTTGAGCTAAAAAATAACTTTTTAGTGTACGCCAGGTTGCGCCCGATACCCATATAGGGGTCGCCGTTAAGAGCGGCCGACAGGTAATTGATGGCCGTTTTGATGGTTTCAAACCGGATGAACGGGTTCAGTATATTCCCGGTGCGGTTGTAAGGCGAATAGCCCAGCACAATCTGCACACTGCCTTTAAAGTTTGCCGCCATGCGTTTGATCCAGTTGGCCGACGCCGGGTTACAATCGGCATCGGTAAACAGCAGGTGCTCATGTTTGGCCGCTTTTATCCCTAAGGTAAGCGCAAATTTTTTCCCGG
>JAICXZ010000453.1 GCA_025934475.1 Mucilaginibacter sp.
CTGTTCCCAGCCTGGCCAAAAGATTGGGATGTTCACTTCAAGCTTCATGCACCGGGAAATACCACCATCGAGGCCACCATCAAAAACCACAAGCTCAAATCGCTTATCGTATTCCCAAAAGAACGCGAAAAGGATATCGTCAATATGTTTTAGAGCCTACCGGTCAAAAGGTATCCAGGTTTCCATATTGTTGTGCCCGCGGTTGTCCCATGCATAATAAGGTATCAGCCGGATATATACAGAGCCTTCGTTTTTGGTCGAAACCTCTCGATATAAGCTATTTTTCCAGTTGTTTTCGTCATGGGTATCAGCTGTACCCGTTAAGCTCATGATATCGCTGTTATCAATTTTTATGGGGGAAAGTTTCAGATCGGTTTTAGCTGAAAGTGCGATGTCGAATATTTTTTGTCCCTTGAGTAGGTCCACCGACTCGAGGCAATAGACCATCGGCCCGCGTTTTACAGCTACCTGGTTGCGAGTTTCTTCCACCAAGGGGTTTGCTTCAATAAATTTTACCGGCATCGGCAATCGCAGGGCCAACCTGTCGCCCGATTTCCATTTACCCGGCACTTCGGCATAGGTGCCTGAAGTTAGTTTTATACTTGCTGGCTTGCCATTAACCATTAAGGATGCATTTTTGCACCAGCCCGGAATGCGTAGGAAAACCGAAAACTCCTTGCCAGGAGCATTTTCAAATTGAATAATTACAGTACCATCCCATGGATAATTGGTGGTTTGCGTCAATTTAACCGGTGTTCCGTCTTTTAGACGAGTCGAAAGCTTGTTGCCGCCATAAAGATTAAACCACAGGCCTTTATCTGATACATTGTAAGCATAGCTATTTACCTCGGCAATGGTGCGCACCACATTAGGCGGGCAGCAATCTGAATAAGCGATATATGGTACCCTGTCCCTCGACCAGCGCAGCCGGTAAGGCAAATCATCATTTGAACTCAACGGATTAGTATAAAAGAAACCTTTACCATCCAAACTAATGCCCGACATTACGCCATCATATAGCGTCTGCTCCAGCACATCAGCATACTTCGCGTCGCCGGTAATTTGCAGCATGCGCCAGTTCCACAATACGTTTCCTACGCTGGCACAAGTTTCATTATGAGCAGTAAAATTGGGCAATTGGTAATCTCGTCCGTAGGCCTGCGCTACTTGCTGGATATCTTTGGGCTGATATGATGTACCGTCAGGTGACACACCATCATACAATGCGCCGCAGCCGCCAGTAATGTAAAGCTTATGATCGACCACGTCGCTCCAGATCAAATTGAGCGCATGCATTAAAGTTGTGTCGCCGGTTTCGGCATAAATATCGGCAGCACCGGCGTATAGATAATTAGCCCTTACGGCATGTCCCATTGCCTTGGTTTGCTCCCTGAACGGGATGCGATCCTGGTTTTGATCTTCGCCATTTTTCATCAATCCGCGAATATTGATTAGGCTTTCGGCCAGCTCAAGGTAACGCTTATCATGGGTTGTGCGGTACATTTCAACCACACCCATGTAATGAGAAGGGCAAATAGCATTTCTCGCCAGCTCTGGCGAAGCGGTTTTATAGAAGCGATATAGATAATCTGTTGCCTTAATTGCCATGTCCAAAAAATTACGCTTTCCCGTAGCACGATAATGCACGCAGGCCGCGGTCATCAAATGACCGAAATTGTAGGTCTCGAAATTCATCCGGTCCTCAAATGCTTTAGCATCTTTTGGGTGATTGCGTTCATCAATCAATGTCTGGGTATTGATATAACCATCTGCCCGTTGCGCTTTAGCAAAAAGCGCGATGGTTTGATCCATCAACTTATCAATCTTTGGATCATGGGTAACCGCATAAACAGCAGCAGCGGCTTCAAAGAGTTTATAAAAATCACCATCCTGGAACGGTGGCCCCACGTGTGATCCGGTATCCAACCCGGCAGCAATCTCAAAATTTTGAATGGCATGGCCCATCGTGGGATCGCTGTATATCTTCCATAAGTTAGGGATCATCGTCTCCTGGCAAACCTTAAAACGGTCGGCCCAAAAGCCGTTGGTCCAGGTAACATCGCCCATATTGAGACCTTTCAGTTTGGCGTACTTGCTCGCCGAAGTATTTACCAGCGCTTCATTTTGAGCAAATAAACAATTGTTAAAAATTATTGAAAATGAGACAATTAATATACCTATGTTAATCTTTTTCTTCATCGCTTCTTAAACTGCTTAATACTTAAGTTCAACTATGCGGACAGGCCCTAATAATCCAGCCGGCAACAGGGGTTTGGCATCGAGCCGGAAGGGAGCGTTGGTCCAGGTGATCCGTTTTTCCTGTGGCAACGCATTATCGCCAATCAGCCGGTTGGCCCAGGTATTGCTCACCTCGATCCTGATCTTATTTACGCCAGGTTTTAACGCTTTGCTGATGTCTACGCGATAGGGATATGTCCAGGCTGCTCCGCAATCAATACCGTTCACATAAACCTCGGCTATATTGTCAACCTTACCCAGATCGAGGTAAACACTGGCGCTGTTCCCGTCCCAGTTCAACACCTGGCTATAGCTTGCAGTACCCGAGTAATATTTTATTTCGGGGTTTGCATTAGTGCTCCAATCTTCAAGCTTGTCAAACGTTATCGGTTTTGCGGGACCGCCAAAGTTCTTATCGAATTGTACTGCCCAGGCTTCTTTCAGGTTCTGGACTAGTTTAGTCATCGGCCAATTTTTATGAATGTGAGCCGATCTTATTGATGTGGACTGCCTCAACATTATGAATAATGATCCGTTTGCCTCAAGCCTTAAAGGCAATACGGTGCGGCCCTCTTGTATTCTCCATTCTCCCGCAACTTTTACTTCCCCGGTCATTGGATCCCATAACTCTGGTATTCTACCGGCAACCCTTAGTGATAAGGAGATAGTTCGCGGTTGAGCATCCTGATTGGAAATAAAATAGCTATCAAAATCTCTCCCTGCCCGATGGTTCCACGCTATGTTTTGTGCTAGCTGTCCAGTTGAGTCTGTAACAATTACATCCCTGGCAATACCAATTTTATCAAAGATTTCATCCTTATATGGTCCGGTAAGTATTCTGCCCTTTTTTCCGGTTAATTTTGATGGATTTAGAAGGCTATTCGCGATTACTTTAACCTCCGCGTCATTTGATAATCCGGGCGCTTTATTGGGGTGATCATTCGAAATAATGGTTGCGCCACTATCAGCTAGTTGCTTTAATTTTTTAATAACCGCCGGCGAAATAAGGTTGCTATCCGGCGACATGGGATGCGCTCCCGGCACAACCAGAATGCCATAACTGGCCCCACCGGGCAATATGATGCGGCCGTCTTTTACTGTCGCCAACCTAAGTAAAGCGTCCAAATTCATTGAATCATAGGCGTAGCCTCTTAATGGATTAATCCATTTTTCGGGATCAGCCATGTTGGCGGAACTGGTTACGCCATCGGGTATCACGCGCATTGGCTCATTTTTGTTAGCCAGTCGTTCGGCTTCAGATTTCACTCGGTCTTCGCCGAATATCCCCGGTAGTGTGTTTACCAACCTATCGGGTAAAATAGCCCGGCGAGGTGTTTCTTCACCCGTGAATACGGCAACATCAGTGACCGGCTGGCCCATCTGCAGCATCGCCTGGCAGCGTTGCACATATTTTATCCAAGCCTTTCCGGGTTTCCACCAAGTTTGGTCGCGCTGAAAAAATGAGCCGATGCCATTAAGTGTCATGCCGGGCTTGCGATCAAGCCATGGGTTAAGGACATCCACGTGGAATACGAACCGGTTAATACCCAGGGCAAAATTTTTGTCAGCCAAAGCTGTCAACATACCGGGATATTCGTCCCACATCAGTCGCAGCTCGGTAAATGCTTCAGCCTGGATAATGTTTTTACCATAAATATGCCCACCCGAAATAGCGTCCAGTACATCATTCGGTTTATCATGCGTAGGGCTGCGCAGCCAAAACTCCCCCATCGGTAGGTCGACTTTGCTGTAGTGCAGCAGGTCATCGCTGGTCATTACAGGAGAAACACATTCTGCACTGAAACTGCATCCCTGGGCATGCGCCAGCTTTGCCATCGTGCC
>JAICXZ010000413.1 GCA_025934475.1 Mucilaginibacter sp.
CTTTCTGGAGCATCCTGGTATGCCGACAATAATATAACGCTCCACCTTGACGATCCGATACAGGAGATCAACCGAGCAAAGAAAACTGTCCATTCTTTAAAAGGACTGAATCTAAAATATGACTACCTGGTACTGGCCACCGGTTCATCGGCGTTCGTACCTGACATTCCCGGGGTCGAAAAAGAAGGTGTATTTGTATACCGCACCATCGAAGACCTCGACTTGATCAAGGCCTACGCAGCTAATGCAAAGAGGGGCGCCGTGATGGGCGGCGGCCTTCTTGGCCTGGAAGCCGCCAAAGCACTGATCGACCTCGGCATCAGTGAGACTCACGTTATAGAATTTGCTCCGCGACTAATGCCCAGGCAGATCGACTCTGCCGGCAGCGCCATGCTGGTGTCCAAACTAAAGCAACTCGGTTTAAATATCCACCTAAACAAAGCGACTTCTCACATTGCCGGCGAACAAAAAATAAAAGCGCTAAAATTTAACGACGATACTTCTTTAACGATTGATATGCTGGTTATAAGCGCGGGCATCCGCCCGCGCGACGAACTGGCCAAACTGGCCGGCCTGCAAACCGGCTCGCGCGGCGGCATCATCGTGAACGAAAAAATGCAGACCAGCGACCCGGCGATCTTCGCTATCGGCGAGTGCGCGTTGTTCGAAAACATGATCTACGGTCTGGTTGCCCCCGGTTACGAAATGGCCGATGTGGTGGTATCACAAATGATCGGCAGCGAAAAGTCGTTCCATAGCTTCGACATGAGCACCAAGCTCAAGCTGATCGGCGTTGACGTGGCCAGCTTCGGCGATGCATTTGTGACCGAGCCCGACTGCCGCACCATCATTTTTGAAGATACCCACAAGGGCGTTTACAAACGCATCAATATAAGCAACGACGGTAAATACCTGCTGGGCGGCATCCTGATAGGCGAAGCTGAAGCATATAATATGCTGCTACAGACCGTCAACAACAAGATTGTGCTGCCCCCAAACCCAGAGGACCTGATCCTTGGTTCGCGGGGCGGCGAGGCGGCAAGCGAAGGCGCAGGCGTATTGAGTTTGCCCGATGAAGCGCTGATCTGCTCGTGCGAAGCTGTTGCCAAAGGGGCAATTTGCAATGCCGTAAACGACGGCTGCACCACAGTTGATGGCATTAAGAAATGCACCAAGGCCGGTACCGGTTGCGGCGGCTGTGTTCCGCTGGTAAAAGACCTGATAGCCGGAACACTAAAGGCCAATGGCCAGTATATCAAAAATGTGATATGCGAACACTTTGACTATTCAAGACAGGAGCTTTACGACCTGGTTAAGATAAATAAACTGAAAAGTTACGACCTGGTGCTGGATCATTTTGGCAAGGGCGACGGTTGCGAGGTGTGCAAGCCCGCGGTTGCCAGCATCCTGTCGAGCCTGTGGAACGACGTGATCGTGAAGCAGGATACAATACAGGACAGCAACGATCGCTTCCTGGCCAATATCCAGAAGGGTGGTACTTATTCAGTGGTTCCGCGTGTGCCGGGCGGCGAGATCACCGCCGATAAACTGATCGTGTTGGGCCAGGTCGCAAAAAAATATGGCCTTTATACGAAAATAACCGGCGGGCAGCGTATCGACCTGTTCGGCGCACACTTGAACGACCTTCCCCTGATTTGGGAAGAACTGATAGACGCGGGCTTTGAAAGCGGCCACGCCTATGGCAAAGCCTTGCGTACAGTAAAAAGCTGCGTAGGCAGCACCTGGTGCCGTTTCGGCCTGCACGACAGCGTTTCGTTCGCAATCGAAATTGAAGAAAGATACAAAGGCATCCGTGCCCCGCATAAATTAAAAGGAGGCGTAAGTGGCTGCATCCGCGAATGCGCTGAGGCACAATCCAAAGACTTTGGCGTTATAGCCACCGAAAAAGGCTGGAACCTTTATGTATGCGGCAACGGCGGATCAAAACCACAGCATGCACAATTACTGGCCGGCGATATCGACAAAGACACCCTGGTAAAATACCTCGATCGCTTCCTGATGTTCTACATCAAGACTGCCGATCCGCTGACCCGTACCGCAACCTGGCTAAACAAAATGGAAGGCGGATTAAGCTACCTGAAGAACGTAGTGATAAACGACAGCCTCGGCATCGGCTTGCAACTGGAGGAGGAAATGAAGTCGCTTATCGACAGCTACCATTGTGAATGGAAGGAAGTAGTTAACAGTCCTGAATTACGCAAACGCTTCGCTCACTTCATCAACGCCCCGGAAGAGAAAGACCCGACGGTGCAGTTTGAACCGATGAGGGAGCAGTTGAAAGCGAAATGGTGATTTAGTCATTGGGGCATTGGGTCATTAAGTCATTGGTTTAGTTTATTAGTATTTAGGTTTTAGAGTTTAGAATTTAGGTTTTACGATATAAAAATCATCAATATGGAAACATTAGTAGATTTGAAATGGGTGATGGCTTGCTACTGCGACGACATCCCTGAGAACGGCGGCGCTTGCGTAAAGCATGGCGACGAGCAGATTGCGATCTATAATTTTTCGCGCAGGGGCGAGTGGTTTGCTACACAGAACCTATGCCCGCACAAGCAGCAAATGGTTTTGTCGCGCGGTATGATCGGCAGCACCGGCGAGACATGTGAGCCAAAAGTGGCTTGTCCGTTTCACAAGAAAACATTCTCATTGCTTACCGGCGAGTGCCTGAGCGGGGAAGAGTTCCAAATCAAAACTTACCCTGTAAAAATTCAGGATGGAAGGGTTTATATCGGCGTAGCTGCCTAATTTACAGCCGCCAAGCTTAGCTATCGGCGAGACTTGCAAGACCTTTCTGATTGACGATAGCTATGCTTTTACCCGAAAGCCTGATCAGCTTTTCTTTAACAAGCTCGTTGATCATCCGGAAAACGGTTTCGTAGGTGGCGCCAGCGAATGATGCCAGATCCTGGCGGCTGAGATCAATATTGACAAAGCCCTTTTCATCCTCGCCGAAAAGCTCTTTTAAATGAAGCAGCGCTTCGGCAACACGGCCCTTTACCGGCATGTGCGCCAGGTTACGCATCTTTTTTTCCGATTCGCAGAGTTCCTGTATATAGAAATTCATCAGCTGCACGGTGAATTCAGCGTTGGTTTTAAGTGTAGCCTCAAATAATTTAGCATCGATAAAACAAACAACACTCGGCTCAAGCGCTGCAGCGGATATTGGATAAACGAGATCTTTACCCAATCCCCTATGACCGAGCATGGCCCCGTCCTTCGCAAAGCGTATGATCAGCTCTTTATCCTCATCCCACTTCTTATATACTTTTACGCTGCCCGAATACACAAAATACACCCCGGTTACGGGTTCGCCTTCCTTAAAAAGAACCTCCCCTTTTTTAAGTTTCAGGTTCTTTTTTCCCAAAGCGATAGCAGGTTGCCATTCTTTTAAACAGTTTCGGCACATAAAACAACTGCTTGCGTCACAAATCGCGGTATTTTTTTTCATTTTCAGTTAGTTACCGTGTTATTTACACACTTTCTATTTGCTATTTTATTATAAAAGTGCATTTATATAAGCTTTTCAAATAAAACAGGTCAATTTTACTTCATTTTTTTCAAAAACACTTCACAATTTTGACATTTTAAGCAGAAATTGCGATTTATATCATCTTTTTTACGCCATTTAATTCAAAAATTATGAAAAATAGATTAAATATATTTTTATAAAATGTCATTTTGACTAGCAAACAAAGTATTGAAATTTAAATTTTGATAAAAAATTCACTTTTATATAATTTAAATCATAAAAATTCCTGAAAACAATTGTTTTTATTGTTGAAATACATTAATCAGGGTATATTTATATCAAATCGATGACGTCGACGATTAAAATAGATTAAACTTTAGCGCTTATGGTTAAAATCTAAATAAATGACAAAAAAAATCCCCGCCCGGAGGTCGCAGTCCAGGCAGGGTTAACAGTTTTTCTTGCTTTAACAATTAAAAAACTAAATCAAATGTACAAAAATGTATTAAATCAATACACTCTTGTTTTTTTTCTATTCATTGTCTGCTTCTCCACTCAAAAAGCAAAGGCTCAATTATCATTATCAGGCCAATTGCGCACCCGCGGCGAGTTCCGCGACGGGTACGGCACTCTCGAATCTGCAAACAACAAGGATGCTGCGTTCGTTTCGCAGCGAACAAGAATTATTTTCGACTACCATTCAAGTAAATTAGTCTTTCATACCTCGGTACAGTATGTACGCCTCTGGGGGCAGGATGCATCCACAACAACC
>JAICXZ010000173.1 GCA_025934475.1 Mucilaginibacter sp.
GGTTATGATCCCAAACAATCAATTTTTTGCCCGACATACCTGCTTTTTGCAGAGTTGGACCGAGGTAATTCTTCACAAAATCACGCTCGTCTTCGGCAGTGTACAGACACGACTCCCAGGTTTGTGTAGCCATGGGCTCGTTCTGCACGGTAAGGCCCCAAATAGGTATACCCTGCTTTTCGTAAGCATTAATAAATTTAATATAAAAGTTGGCCCAGCTTTGGTCAAACTCCTTTTTCAGCTTACCGCCATGCAGCACGCTGTTGTTGGTTTTCATCCATGCCGGTGGGCTCCATGGACTCACAAACATAGTGAGTTTGCCTCCCGCTGCCGCAATTACTTCTTTAATAAATGGAATACGATATTTTTTATCATGACTGATATCAAAGCTTGTTAAAGCTTTGTCGCCATCTTTTACGTAGCTATAGCTGTCGCTCGAGAAATCGCAGCTTTGGATATTAGTACGGCCAAAAGTATAACCGATACCTTCGGTTTTGCTATAATAAGCTTTCAAAATCTCCTGCTGTTTGTCCTTTGGCAGCTTATAGAATGTTTCGGCTGAGGCATCGGTTAATGCGCCGCCAACCCCCAGCATGGTTTGGAAAGTTTTAGAAGGGTCGACAAAAACAGCTACTTCTGTCTCCACAGGCTGTGGTTTCGGCTCGAAAGTAAGCGTTCCGGCCGGGGCGATACGGTTGTCGGTACCTTTTTCGGTGACAAATACCTTTACAGTTTTATTTTTGGCAGAATGGGGTGTTTTTTGCTGAGCAAGAGCGCTATTCATCACCAGCGCACCGGCTGCCACCAGCATAAAGCAGGCGGCTTTAATTGGTCTTTTCATAACAAAAGTTGATAGTTGATTGAGAGTGAGCCTCAAATCTATCAAAAAACTGTTATTATTTGGTGCTAATGGAAAATTTCAGCGGACGGGATGCGCGTCCAGGTATTCTTCGCCATTCATTACCGGCACCAGACTATCCAGCTCGTTGTCAGTGAACAAACGCGAACGAATAATAAACCGTAATCCCATCGGAATTTCGAGCGAAAAACTGGAACCTCTTCCTTTCGTAATATCTACTGTCAATTGCGTATGCTGCCAATACTCGAATTGGTCGCGGCCCATAAAAAACGCGCAGCCATCAATATCGCCCAGGTAAACGTCGTTCGCGCCTACTTTAAATTCGCCTTTTTCAAAGCACATCGGCTGAGACCCATCGCAGCAGCCGCCGCTTTGGTGAAACATCAGCTCGCCAAAATGGCCTTTGAGTTTCTGAATAACTTCGACGGCTTCAGGAGTAACTAATATTCGCGATGTCTTCTTCATAAGTAAAGCAAAAAAGCGCCGCCGCCAATCGCGACGACGCCCTTGATACAATGATCAAATCAAAAGAAACCTAATTTGTTCTTATCGTAAGATATGAGCATGTTCTTGTTTTGGCGGTAGTGATTCAGCATCATCTTGTGCGTTTCGCGGCCAAAACCCGATTTTTTATACCCGCCAAATGGTGCATGAGCCGGATAAGCGTGATAACAATTAACCCACACCCTTCCCGCCTGTATAGCACGCGGCAAGCGATAGGCCTCGTGTGCATCGCGTGTCCAAACACCAGCGCCCAGTCCGTACAAGGTATCGTTGGCTATCGCGATAGCTTCTTCCTCGTCCTTAAATGTGGTAACGCAAACTACCGGGCCAAATATTTCTTCCTGGAACACACGCATTTTGTTATTGCCTTTTAGCAATGTTGGCTGGATATAATAACCTCCCGTCAAACCGTCGAGGTATTTTTTGTCGCCGCCGGTTAGTACTTCGGCGCCTTCTTCTTTGCCAATTTGGAGATAGGAAAGTATTTTTTCATACTGATCCTGCGAAGCCTGCGCGCCCATCATAGTTTCAGGATCGAGCGGGTTACCCATTTTTATCGCTTCGACACGTTCAACCACACGTTTAATAAATTTATCGTAGATCGACTCATGCACCAGCATTCGTGATGGGCAGGTACAAACCTCACCCTGGTTCAAAGCAAACATAGCCGAACCTTCGAGACATTTATCGAAGAATTCGTCATCGGCATCCATGATACTTGGCATGAAGATATTTGGCGATTTGCCACCCAATTCCATCGTAACCGGGTTCAGGTTTTCGGATGCATATTGCATGATTAGTCTGCCTGTGGTTGTTTCACCCGTAAAGGCAACCTTAGATACACGCGGTGAACTTGCCAGCGGTTTACCAGCCTCGGGGCCAAAACCGGTAACAACATTAACCACGCCTGCAGGAATGATATCCTTGATCAACTCCATCAACATCAGAATGCCAACCGGTGTTTGTTCCGCTGGTTTGATCACAACAGTACAACCGGCAGCTATAGCAGGCGCCATTTTCCAGGTAGCCATCAACACCGGGAAGTTCCAGGGAATGATCTGCCCGACAACGCCTATGGGTTCATGGATATTGAGTGATACAGTGTTGGCATCCAATTCGCTTACCGAACTCTCTTCGCTGCGAATAACGCCGGCGAAATAGCGGAAATGATCGATGGCCAATGGCAGATCAGCCGCCATAGTTTCGCGGATAGGTTTTCCGTTGTCAATGGTTTCGATGGCTGCGAGATAGTTCAGATTCTCCTCCATTTTGGAAGCTATGCGCAGCAACACATTACTCCGTTCGGTAGCCGAAGTGCGCGACCATGTGGCGAATGCCTTGTGTGCGGCATCCAGCGCTAATTCAATATCTGCCTTACCCGAGCGGGGCACTTTAGTAAATGACTGCCCGTCGATGGGAGAAATGCTGTCAAAGTATTCGCCTTTTACCGGCGACCGCCATTCGCCCCCTATAAAATTGTCATAGTGCTCCTTAAATGCCGGTCTGGCGACCAGGTTTTGTGATTCAACAATGGTTTCCATAATTTTTTCTTTTGATTTTGATAATTGGTATTGGTAAAGTTCGGAAGAGCGACAGCACAATCTTATGCACGATTGTATCAGGCTTATGCATTAAAATATTAATTGACGTAAATCATTATTTTTTCAGTTTTATCTCTCTAACTTTATTGTACCAATTGCAAGCCGCAGCCCGTTCGAGAAGATATGCAGAGTAAGTTCAGCCCCCGCCCGCTCCCGCTACATGACGAAAAAGACCTGAAAACACTGGTCGAGAATCGATCGGTGTATACTTTGCAACATTGCGAGCTGAATGTGTTTGAAACGCATCAGCAATCGGAAAAAGTTAAGCTGGTTTTTAACGATATGGTGCTCACTACCATGCTGCGTGGCAAAAAGGTGATGCATCTTTTCGGCTCACAACATTTCGATTATTTGCCGGGCGAGTCTGTCATCGTGCCCGATCATGAAGAAATGATCATTGATTTTCCAGAGGCAAATACCGACAACCCGACGCAATGTATTGCGCTTGCTGTAGATTCGGGCATGCTGAAGGATACGCTGGGCCTGCTCAATGACAAATATCCCAAAGCAGAACAAAACGAACAATGGAACATCGATATCTCCTGCTTCCATTTACAAAACACCTCCGAAATAACTTCAACCATCGACCGGTTGGTCAACATTAGCACCGAAAACTTTGCCGCAAAGGACGTTATAGCAGACTTCACACTGAAGGAATTACTTATCCGGCTTATGCAAACCCAGGCACGCAAGCTGATACTGGACAGCTACCAAAAACACACCAGCACTAACCGTTTTGCTGCCGTTGTGCAGTATATTAAGACGCATATTCACGAAGAGATCACGATCGATCAACTGAGTAATATTTGCTGCATGAGCCGGCCCAATTTTTTCAGGTGCTTCAAGCGGGAATTTGGCATCAGTCCGGTTGATTTTGTTTTACATGAACGCATCAAAGCCGCCCGCTTGCTGCTCATGAACTCGAACGTGACCATTACCCAGGCTTGTTATGCTGTGGGTATCAACAATCTTAGCTATTTCTTCAAACTGTTTAAACGCATTGAAGGCAAAACGCCTAATGAGTTTCGGCGTGAGCTAAACTGATAGCACCACCATTCATCACCGCAGAATTGAAATCAATTAAAAGCTTAAACAAGTGATTGTATTCATTTAAAGGCAGCGTTTTGCTGACATCGAACACATCATGATAAGCTTTAATGCCGCCCATGGTATAAATAAAGAATGCGGGTATACCTTTTTCGCTAAACCAATAATGATCACTGTTGGCGGCTTTACCCCTTGAGGCAACTTTCGCCAGGTAATGATTCTGATCGTTGACCTGTTTGAGCAGAGCAAACTCCTTGGGGAATATGGTTGCGTTTACAACGGTTATGCCCTCTTCGCCGGTTCCCATGATATCCATGTTGACGAGGAGTTTTACATGATTAAGGGGAATTAATGGGTTCTCCGAAAAATAATGCGAACCCAATAGACCAATTTCTTCGCCCGAAAAACATATAAAAGCCATCGAATACCGCTGAGGATGCCGTGCATAATATCTCGCCAGGCTTAGCAACTGGCTAACGCCACTTGCGTTATCATTTGCGCCCGGGAAATAGGTCCTGCTGCCCATGCCACCCAGGTGATCGTAATGAGCGGTATAAACCATAAACGAATCAGGTACCGTCGTGCCTCTTACTACACCGCAAATGTTGCCGGTTTTAAAACCCCCGATAAATTTATTTTCGACATCGAGATTGATGGTTGAGGGGAGATCTTTAAGCACTTTTTTGTCGACCTGCACTTCTGTAAAATCGGCAGCCGCCTGCTCAACGGACCAGGTCAATTTATCTTCAAGCGTTACTACAACCCGGTTCAGCGTATCGACAAAATGGATGCTGTCCTGTTTTAGCAATCTGCCCTGCCCTTTCACACCACGACTTTCCGGCCCGATGATAAAATCTTTACCCGGCACCAATGCCTTGCCATTAATGGAAACATCCATTGATCCCGGGAAAGTATTTGCGTTAAAGCTGAACTGCTGGATGAAATCCTTGCCGTCCATAGGTTGCAAACCATATTCTTTGAATTGCCCGGAGATAAATCGGGCGGCCTTGCCCATGCCATCATTAGTATAGCCGCGGCCCCAGAAATAGGGAGATGTGAGTGTATCTACGATACGGCGGGCAAACAGAGAGTCTTGCCCGAACACAGCACAAGAAATCAACAGAAAAATCAGGGTAAGGTTTAGCTTCATCAAACACTTAATCTTCGCCCCAATTTAACGAAATAATAATGACGATGGTTAGTTTTTTCGAGCGTCTTTCCCGCTAATAATTGCCCGGTTTTTATTTAGTTGTCCGACGAGGTCAGATAATTGATTTTATAATCAGGCTTTTGCAACTCCGTCCTCAAGTGTCTGAATATTTGCAAGGGAGCATCGGTGGCAAACATATTCACCAACCACGAGGGCAACGAGCCGGCCGGGTCAACATGCAATGAATATTCAACCCTCACTCTATCAGGTCCAACCGGGGTAATAACCCATTTACCAATGGAATTATTGATCCTCACCAGGCCCTTCTTTTCGGGCATATAACCCGGCACTGCAGGCCCCTCGACCACGACAACCTTGGTATCCGGATTCTGCGTAGCGGTTAAATGCGCTACAAAATCCCTGTTTGTCGCCGGCCAGGGCAAGCTCACCTCGGCATAATAATAAAGTTCGTTAGCTGACACCCTTTTTATGAGCACGCTTGATTTGAGATGGTCAACCCAATCAGTAGCCGTATTTACATCCATTACAACGGCGGCAAGCTGTGCGGGTGTCGCTTCAAACTCGCCGGTTACCTTGATAGCTTTTATTTTTGAACCCGGCACCTCGCACGAGTAAACTTTGATCCCTTCCTTTTCGGTTCTTAATTCCCAATTATTTTGAGCCAGCGCGGGCATCAAACCTGATACCACCAATAAAGCTGTTGTAAGTATTATCCTTAACATATATTCCCCTTTTGATTTGCGTTAATAATTAATCATTTGATTGACTTAAGCAAAGTAAAGGCAAAATTGGGCATCATAGTTTCATCGGAATGTCATCTTGTTCAATCGATTGATTAAATGATAAAAATATTGAATTCCTTTGTTTCGTGAAGAATGAGCAGCTTTTTTTACATCGATCTTTAACTTAAAAATCCAAAATGACAATTAAATGTCACGGTCTTGAAAATTACTGCTATATATTTGCCTAACGCTGTTAAACAAATTTACGGGCGTAAGCAAAAAGTGGCAAGCAAAGACAGGATCATGCGGATGAAGGAAGAAAACAGGAAAAATATCCTGATGGCTTCGCTGGACATTGTAAAAGAAGAAGGCTGGCAGGCGTTGAGCATGCGCAAGATAGCCGACAAGATTGAGTACACTGCTCCTATCATCTATGAATACTTTGCCAATAAGGAAGCGATCGTTCTCGAACTGACCCGAAAAGGGTTCCTGATCCTGAGCCGTGACATGAGGGCCGCCAAAGAGCAGCACGTTACACCGGATGCGCAGCTTGAGGCCATGTGGCTAGCCTATTGGAACTTTGCCTTCGCCTATAAAGAGCTGTACCAGGTGATGTTCGGTGTACAGACCAACTGTGTTTGTTTTTCTATGATGGAAAAGCTTTCGGAAGCCGAAGAACCCTGGGACCTGGTAACAGACTCCATCAGGGAGCTGATGGGAATTGAAGACATGGATTCGGAAGTTATTTGTACCAAATACTACACCTTCTGGTCGGTGGTACACGGATTGATCTCGATCAATATTTTAAGTCGCGGTTTCTCCGACGAAATTAACCGCCAGGTATTAAGAGATGCTATTGGCGGCATCATCCGCTCTATCAAGGGCTAAAATTTTTTCACACCAAATAACATGTGTTAAACAATTTAACACTGTTAAACTAATTTAAACAAC
>JAICXZ010000824.1 GCA_025934475.1 Mucilaginibacter sp.
CAGGCGGGTGTATCGCTGATAGCGGCGTAATTTACCTTTCCTTGTTTGATCAGATCGTCGAGCCCGCGCAGCACTTCGTCAACCGGTGTCAGGTCATCCCAAATATGAAGGTAAAGCACGTCGATAAAATCCGTTTTTAAACGCTTCAGGCTTTCCTCCACGCTCCGCATCATATTTTTACGGTTATTGCCCGATGCGTTGGGGTTGGTAGCGTTGTCTTTAAGCGTGTATTTGGTTGCTACCACGAAATAGTCGCGATCCAGGGTACTGAGGTATTCGCCTATGATCTTTTCGCTGTCGCCGAGCTTATACAGGTTAGCGGTATCTATAAAATTGCCGCCCGCATTGGCAAAGCTGTCCATAATGGCGAAACTGGTTTTCTTATCGGCGCCCCAGCCGCCTTCGGTGCCAAAACCCATCGTGCCAAGGCATAATTCCGAGACTTTAAGACCCGAGCGGCCCAGTAATTTATATTGCATAAGTTGATATTGAGTAAAACAAATATCTCGTTTTCTCTCTTTTTAAATGTAATAATCCGGTTATAAATATTTCGCTAAAACAATACCGGGGGTGTATATGTAATAATGTTTTAACCCAACACAATGAAAATAATTGATATTCATTCGAAAATAACGACTGACGACTTGTTTATCCTGCTGCAGCAGAAACTAAATCAGCAATTTCAGCAGCAGCGAAAGATTAATTTGAGCTTTAATATTGAGCACCGCCGCAGCTACATCGAAATTAATCAGCCCAATCTTTACGAGGGGTTTTTGTTCAGAATAGAAGTGAGCGATACAAAATTGTTTATCACCAGGGCTGCCGATTACATCGACGATGTAAATGCGCTTACTATCGAATCCGTTTTGAACGGCCTCTTTGAAGAACTGGCTGGTGATAGAGGCATGAATTTAGTTTTGGAGGGATGATTACAGCTTAACGTTACCCGTTAATCCAGCTGAACTTGTATTCGAGCATGGGGTTCTTCATTCGTTCGGCAACACGCAGTAGACGACCTGGAAGATTCATAATATAATCACGGGCCTTTTCACCCGATTCATTCAGATCAGCCATACTCTCTATATGCCAGTCGCCGATCAGTTCTTTCAGAATATCCACGTAGTCGATAGCCGTATAAATGCCAAGCCTTTGCGCGGCATCGGTAAAGTGACCGAACGTTTGGCCCAGCTTTAAGCCGACTTCACGTAAGAAATGAGCAGGCATGACGATCTTCTTCCGCATCATATCTTCAAAAGCCAGCATAGCTTCGTTGGGATCCACTTCAAATATTTTTTCAATAAAATATTTATACGCCTTGGCGTGACGGGCTTCGTCGCCGGCAATTACGCCGCACATTTTCGATAGCAAGGTGTCACCATCCTTTTTCGCCTGTGAAGCCACGCGCCGGTGCGACACATTGGTTGCCAGCTCCTGGAAAGAAGTGTAAATGAAATTACGATAAGGATCGTGGCCGGTTCCGATATCAAATCCATCCGAAATAAGATATTGGGTTGATACCTCCATCATCCGCATATCGACGCGTCCCGAAAGGTATAAATATTTATTAAGCAAGTCTCCGTGGCGGTTTTCTTCGCCCGTCCAATGGCGTGTCCATTTCATCCAGCCACCTTCTTCGTTTTTAGATATACCTTCCACCATGGTAAGCCACGATTCGTAAGTAGGCAGCGCTTCCTCGGTAATCGTATCACCAATTAAAACGGCCAACAGGTCGTAGGATAATCCCTGGGCACTTTCCTGCAGCTCTTTAATCTCGCTAAAAAAGGTATC
>JAICXZ010000706.1 GCA_025934475.1 Mucilaginibacter sp.
ATCTCAAACTACAGGGCCATCCCCTTTTCTGAAGCAGAAAACAATACCTTACTACGCTTTGGGCAAGTTTTTGACGAAATATACACCCGCTTTAGCGACTTGAAACAAGCTGAAGAACAAGCACGTGAAAGCCAAATTCAATTGGGCCTCGAACGGGTGCGGGCAGCGGCTATGGCTATGCACAACAGCCAGGACGTTGGAAATGCAACAGCGCTGGTGTTTAGCGAGCTGTATAAACTGGGCATTAATACCATCAGGTGCGGAGTTTGTATCGTTGATGATTTAGCAGAGCAGATAGAAGTTTGGTCTGCCAATATGTCGTTGGACGGGAAAGTGAACCGGGGTGCCGGCAAACTGGATATGAAGGCCCATCCACTGTGGCTATACCTGTTGAATGCCTGGCGAAAAAAGACCCCTTCTTTCAGCTACGAACTGAAGGGAAAAGAACTGGAGGATTACTACCAGGCTATAAGAAATGCGCCAAACTATGAGGCGCCGAAAAGCCTTAAGCCCGATGTGTCGCTTGATGCCAAACAATATTGTAACTGCTATATATTCAATGAAGGTTGCCTTTTTACCTTTACCGAAGCGCCTTTTTCACCGGAGGTCGGCCAGGTACTGGAAAAATTTGCCGCCGTTTTTGGCCTTACCTACAGGCGCTATCTCGATCTGCAAAAAGCTGAGGCAGCAGCCGTCCAGGCCATCAAACGGGCGTCAGTCGACCGTATCAGGGCCGAGATAGCATCTATGCGTACTACACAGGACCTGGACCGTATAACTCCGCTGATCTGGAACGAGTTAAAGATATTAGGTGTTCCTTTTATCCGTTGCGGTGTATTTATAATGGACGACGCACAGCAACTCATTCATACCTTCCTATCGACTCCTGACGGCAGGGCCATAGGTGCATTCCATGTATCTTATAACACGCCCGGTAATTTTGAAAAAATAGTAAGCAACTGGCATCACAAAAAGCCATATATCGACCATTGGCAGGAAGAGGCCTTTGCTCAATTTGCGGACACCCTGTTGAAGCAGGGCGCAATTAAATCAAAGCAGCAATATTTGAAAAGTATACCCCGCGGCGGTATTCACCTCAATTTTTTGCCGTTTATACAAGGCATGCTGTATGTCGGGAACGTGGCGCCGCTTGCACCAGCCGAAATAGATCTGGTGCAGTCAGTTGCCGACGCATTCTCTACGGCCTACGCTCGCTATGAAGATTTCAACAGGCTCGAGGCAGCGAAACAACAGGTAGATAATGCGCTTACCCAATTAAAAGCTACGCAGCGACAGCTTGTCCAGTCCGAAAAAATGGCTTCATTGGGCGAGTTAACGGCCGGCATCGCTCACGAGATACAGAACCCGCTCAACTTTGTCAATAACTTCTCCGAGGTAAGCGCCGAACTGATTGAAGAGATGAGCGCAGAACTGGATAAAGGGGATATTGAAGAAGCCAAAGCCATCGCTAGTGACATCAAAGACAACCTGGAAAAAATACGGCATCATGGAAGGCGCGCCGATGGCATTGTAAAAGGCATGCTGCAGCATAGCCGCGCCAGCAGCAATGTGAAGGAGCCAACCGATATCAATAAACTAGCCGATGAGTATCTGCACTTAGCTTACCATGGACTTCGGGCAAAAGACAAGTCATTCAATGCAGAGCTCATCTCCAATCTGGATGAAAAACTGCCCAAAGCCAATGTGGTGCCGCAGGATATTGGCCGGGCGATCCTGAATATGATCAACAACGCATTTTATGCAACACAGCAAAAAGCCAAAACAGCGGGTCCCGATTATAAACCGCAGGTAACGGTGAGCACCTGTAAGGAGGATGGCCAGGTTATGATCAGGGTAAAAGATAATGGCAATGGCATCCCTGAAGCGATTAGAGATAAGATCATGCAGCCATTCTTCACCACCAAGCCTACAGGAGAAGGGACAGGTCTGGGCCTGTCATTAAGCTACGACATTGTGGTGAAGGGACATGGCGGAAGGATTGTTGTGGATACCAAAGAAGGGGCGTTTACAGAATTTACCATCACACTACCTTTATCATGAATAAACTTTTATTTGTTGCATTTTTATTCTGTTTTTCGCCTGCTCTCGGCCAAGTTCCTGTAAATAACGGTTTTGAGCTCAATCAGCTCCCGGCTAATGTTTCGCGGGAATGGAAATTCCACGCAGGCGACAATGCTGCTTGGGCTGACACAGCATTTGATGACCACAACTGGCAGAGTATCGATGCTACGCAACAATATCATTTTTTACCCCAGGTGGCTAAGGCCCAAATCGGGTGGTTCCGGCTTACTTTGAACGTTTCGCCGGCGCTGCAAAAAAAGGCAGTGGCCATGATAGTTAATCAGTACGGAGCGGCCGAAGTTTATTTTAACGGAGTGCTGATCCGCACAATGGGCAACGTAAGCAAGGATTATCAAAGCGAACGAACCCGGTTTTCGTCGGGCGAGCCACTTACCTTACAGCTCACCAACGCACCGAAACAATATATCGCCATCAGGTATTCGTTTAATAGCTCCAACCTGGTTATTGGCAATGGCCGGCCGGTTATCCGGGTATCGTTTAGCCAGGTTGATAGCGCCTGGGATGATTTTTTTCTCCGGGTCGATTTTTATACCACCCGTGCATGGGTGTCGGGCGGCTTTATGCTGCTAAGCATATTACAACTTGCCATTTACCTGTTTAACCGCGAACGTAAGGTTAACCTTTACCTTTCGCTTTATGCGTTAATGCAATTGATCACGCTGGC
>JAICXZ010000661.1 GCA_025934475.1 Mucilaginibacter sp.
AAGACTCCACCGACAAAGTACTCCGATCCCTGCAGGATAAGTAAAGATGCTTTTTTCATGAAAATATATGGCGGCTCTGAGCAGGAAGCACGCAGAAATCTTGTAGAAATTACATGGTGCCCAAAGTTGATCGGTCAAAAAATTATGGTGACCAGGGTGAACGGCATCAATAAAAAGCTGGAGGCCATAGCTGCTGAGTTAGACGAACATCCCGAATTCAGGAAATATTTGACCGACATTGGCGGAACATTTGCCTGGCGAAACATTGCCGGCACTCACCGGCACAGCACGCACAGTTTCGGCATGACCATCGACCTGAACACCAGATATTCGGACTACTGGCAATGGACCTGTAAATGCACCAATGAAAATGCGGACCTGCAGTATCGCAACCGAATACCACAAACTATAATTGATATATTTGAGAGACATGGTTTTATATGGGGCGGCAAATGGTATCACTACGATACGATGCATTTTGAATACCGGCCGGAGCTAATCAATTGAGTGGGCCGGGCGGCTGGCGCGAGGCGCATGGTGAGAGTGGGAGTGGATTAATTTTAAACTTAATGAATTATGAAAACCTTTATCACAGTAATTGCCATCCTTCTACTCACTTCTTTCACGGCACCAGATAATGTATTGACGCGTTTCAATACACCTGCCGGGTATCATCGGCTCACAACCGAGCCCGGAAGTTTTGGCGCCTATTTGCAAAACCTACCGTTAAGGCCAGCCGGCACACATACACTTACTTACAGAGGCGCGATCGCTGCTACCGATGCTGAAACCGCTGCAGTTGTTGATATGAGCGTTGGCCACGAGGATCTGCAACAGTGCGCCGACGCCGTTATGCGACTCCGGGGTGAATATTTGTGGCATGCAAAGCGCTATGGCGAGATCGCTTTTCATTTTGTGAGCGGCTTTAAATGCGATTATATTCATTATGCCGAGGGTTACCGGTATCGTAATGATCACTGGGTAATGAAAGCTAAAAAGGATTACAGTTACGACACCTTTATGCAATACATGCAGCTTGTGTTTGCTTATGCCGGGACCTTGTCGCTCGAAAAAGAATTAAAACCAATCAGTAACCCCAATGAGCTCAAAGCTGGCGATGTGTTTATTCACGGCGGTTCACCCGGGCATTGTTTTATTGTAATGGATGTCGTGGAGAACGAAAATCATCAAAAACAATTTCTGCTGGCACAGAGCTTTATGCCGGCACAAAATATACAGGTATTGCAGAACGCGCCGGGGTACTATTGGTTCTCGATGGATAAGACGCCAGGCATTGGGTATGGGGAGTTGATTAAGCCGCAGTATTTGCGGAGGTTTGAACACGATTGAAGGATTTTATTGATACGTGGGACTAACACACCCCCTGCCCCTCTCCAGAGGGGAGCCTAACACACAGCCAAAAATCCCAATATCTAATCTCCAGTCTCTAATTAACTCTTTTCAAATCCAGGTCCTGGAAATCGTAGCTGAAATCGGTTGCGGGCGATATTGGCTTCATCTTAATGCCATTAGGCTTACCATCTTCGTCCAGCGAAAATATCATAAACGCATCAGCATCCATGCTGCGAATGGTCCATCTTACAACCATGGTGTTCGCCTTGTAAGGCAGCACTTCGCCATTTAGTTTGGGCGACCGTTTGGCCTGGAACCAGAGCTTGCCATCTTTTTCGGTTAGCGTGATATCGCCGAGCCAGTTGTCATGATAGGTGCCAACATATTGGCTAAAATCTACTTTCAGACCGTCGTGCTGACGGGTTTCTACTTGTTTCCAAACCGCAGCGGTCACTTTGTCGGCATCGCCGCGGCGCTGTTTTACCTGGTCGTCATAGAATTTTACCCAGTCGCGGCCGCTTAAGCCGAGATAACTGTCTTTAATCTGGTTAGTAACCGCGCTAAATGCGGCACCTGACTGCTGATTGGTGAGCACGATGATGCCGAGTTTCAATTCGGGAATCAATTCCACCTTGGTCACCATACCATCGATGCCGCCCGTATGATTTACCTCTTTATAGCCTTTGGAATCATCAAGGAACCAGCCCAAACCGTATGCAGCGAAATGGGTATTATACCAACCGGGCACCGGTACAGGGATTATGGTTTGTGGGGTCCACATTTGGTTGTGTATTGTTTCGCTGAACAGTTGTTTACCGTTGCCGTATTTTCCGCTGTCCATCTGCATGATCGCCCATAGACTCAACTCCGCCACGCTTGAATAGATGCCGCCCGCCGCGTCACCGGTCAGCGTCAAATAGCGCGGTATAGTTTGAACCTTGCCGTCAACCGGTGCATGCGCATCTACGTAATTTCTATAGCCATTGATACGCTGAAAAGCAGCACGGCTACGGATCATGCCCAATGGCATCATAATGCGGCTTTCAATAAAATCTTCCCAGCTCATGCCGGATACCCGCGCAACCACCTCGCCTGCTATTTTGTACAATTGATTATCGTAGGCATAAGCGCTTCGGAAGCTTGTAACTGGTTTAAAATATCTAAGGTTATGTATCACGTCCTTCATCGTAAAGTCGGTCGAATCGGGAAAATCCATCAGGTCGCCCGCTCCCAAGCCAAGTCCGCTACGATGGGTGAGCAGGTCGCGAACGGTAAATTCAGCAGTTACCCAGGGATCGTAAAGTCTAAACTCCGGGATGTAATCAGTTACTTTATCATCGAGGTGCAGTTTGCCTTCATCGCACAAAATGCCGATAGCTGCCGTAGTAAATGCTTTGCTGTTTGAGGCGATGCCAAAAAGGGTATTCTCATCTACCTTGCCTCCCCTCGCCAACGACCGAACGCCGTACCCTTTTTCAAAAACTATTTTTCCGTCTTTAACGATTGCTACCGCCATACCGGGAACATCAAATGTTTTGAGGGTAGTTTCGACAAGTTTGTCGATATCGGCCGGGGCCATTTGGGCTTTGGATGTGCCG
>JAICXZ010000560.1 GCA_025934475.1 Mucilaginibacter sp.
CGAAATTAGGAAAAAAGTCCGAAAGTCCGCATAAGTCCGGAAGTTCGCATAAGTCCGAAAGATAGTTTTAACTTAACCCAACTTAGTCAACTCAATCAACCTAATCCAACGCAATCAACCATCTCCCCGACTTTCGGACTTATGCGAACTTTCGGACTTTCGGACTATTTTAAATACCTTCGTCCAACTGAATTTCATACGGTTTAATGTGCTGAGCATTGTTCCGAACCAAATCACAATTATGAAAAAAATCATCCTTACGCTGGTATGGCTTGGCTTAGTAGCTACATGTTTTGCGCAACGAAAACAAATTGACTCGCTGAGAACCAGGCTAAGCGGCAAACTGGATGATACCGCACGCATTACTACTTTACTCGATCTGAGTCTTGACTATTCCCTGTCGGCGCCCGATTCCAATATCATTCTTTCGCAACAGGCTTATGAACTGGCGGGCAAGGACCATCTGATACAAAAACAGGCGCGTGCGCTCAACAACATGGCGGCCGCGTATTCTGCCCTGGATGAATATCCGAAAGCTGTCCAGCTCTATTTCAGATCTTTAAGGATTTCCGAAAGTCTCCATGATGTGCCCAATATCATTAGGGTATACAGCAATTTGGGCGATACCTATATGAGGCAGGGCGATTACCGTAAGGCTCTAGATTATTTGCTGCCGGCCAATAAGCAATGGAGCGAATATATACCGGGTAAAAAAATAACGGATTCGAGGGATATCAGACTTACATCGATCCTTTTGCTGAACATTGGCGAAAGTTATCTGGGTGTTGGCAAAGTCGATTCAGCAGACTACTACCTTCGTCAAAGCGACAAGCATTCCAATAAATTTCCGGATGTGATGGATAACATTAAAGCCGATTTTGGTGAGGTAGAAATAGCCAGAGGAAACAAGACTCACGCGCTAAAATATCTTCACGATGCAATAAATCTCGCCACCTTTATCGACGATCCGCAAATGCTCAACCAGGCGTATCTCAGTGAGGCAAAATTATATCACAACAACAAGCAACAGGATTCTGCAGAATATTATGCAGGGAAAGCGCTTGATATAGCCCATGCAGGTAAATTACCCCTGGGTATTTTGAATGCGGGCAAGGCGCTGTATACTTATTACGACGAGGATCACAATGTCCCCCTGGCATACAAATATTTCCGGATGGCAACGGCTGCCAAAGACAGCCTTTTCAGCCAGGACAGGGCCAAACAGTTGCTAAACCTTGATTTTGAAGAAAAACAGCGCCAGCAGGAAATTACTTTGGCGCAAGAGCAATACCGGACAACAGTGCGCATGTATGTGCTCATAGTGAGCCTGGTTGTATTGTTGTTGCTTGCTTTTATTTTCTGGCGAAACAGTAAGCAGCGTCAAAAAGCCAACGAACAGCTGCAAAACCAAAATGCGGAAATAGAAAAGCAGAAGAAAAACGTCGAAAGCGCCCTTAGTGAGTTGAAAACGACACAAACTCAACTGGTACAATCGGCCAAGATGGCCTCTTTGGGCGAACTGACCGCAGGTATAGCACACGAGATACAGAATCCACTCAATTTTGTAAATAATTTCTCGGATGTGAACCGTGAAATGCTGGATGAGCTGAAAGCAGAAAGCACAAAGCCGAAAGCCGAGCGTGATGACCAACTGGAAATTGACCTGATCAATGACCTGATAGAAAACGAAAAGAAAATAAATCACCACGGCAAACGCGCCGAATTCATCGTGAAAGGCATGCTGGAACACAGCCGCACCAGCACCGGCGAAAGACAGGCCACCAATATCAATGCCCTGGCAGATGAATTCATGAAACTCTCCTATCATGGTTTAAGGGCAAAAGATAAAAGCTTTAATTCGGACCTGGTGGCAAATTTTGATGAGAATCTGCCCCAAATAAACGTGATACAGCAGGACATCGGCAGAGTGTTGATCAACCTGTTCAGTAACGCATTTTACGCGGTAAACCAGAAGGCCAAAACCGCCGGAGCTACCTACAAACCAACAGTCAGAGTAAGTACGGTTCAGCAGAATGGGTCGATACTGATCTCTGTTGAAGACAATGGCACCGGTATCCCGGAAAACATCCGCGAGAAGATCATGCAGCCATTCTTCACCACCAAGCCAACAGGTGAAGGGACGGGCCTGGGTTTATCATTGAGCTATGATATCGTGACGAAGGGGCATGGGGGCAGCATTGATGTAAATACTAAAGAAGGCGAATTTACTGAATTCGTGGTACGTCTGCCCGCGTAAAGCTTTCATTTCTAATTTTTTGCGTACCTTACCTGTACCAATATCACATCATGAAAAGGATAATCCTCGCCTTTATGCTTTTGGGCATCGTTCTGATCGCCGGGGCGCAGCGTAAGCGCGTTGACACCCTTAGAGCCGAATTAAATAAGGCCATGGATGATACCACACGTATCAATAAGCTACTGGAGCTCAGCCATGTATATTATATATCGCATCCCGACTCAAATATCATTATCTCGCTGGAAATATATGACCTCGCAGGCAAGCACAACCTGATAGAAAAACAGGGGCGGGCGCTCAACAACCTGGCAACCGCCTATGCTACACTTGGCGATTATGCCAAAGCCACGCAAATGTTTTTTAGATCGCTCAGAATTCACGAACAGCTTAACCAGGTACCCGAAGAAGTAGTTGTATACAACAATTTAGGTGATACCTACATCAGGCAGGGCGATTATAAAAAAGCGCTGAGTTATTTGTTGCCGGGGATAAAACGGTGGAAAGATTACCTGAAAGCTCATCAATTAAAGGACCGGCGCCATCGGGAATTGGCCGCCATTTTTAACCTGAACATCGGCGAATGCTACCTCTATACCAGTAAAATTGACTCGGCCGATTATTATTTGCAGGAAAGCTATAGCGACTCAAAAGAACACCAGTTTGCCGACCTGCTCAATAATATAGAACGCGATTTTGGTGAGGTCGAAATGGCTCGTGGTCACGCGGATGCGGCTTTAAAACATTTGCGCAATGCGGTAGTCATGTCGATAGCCAATGACGATACACAAATGCTGAGCGAGTCATACCTGAGTACGGCCAAATTATTTCACAACAACAAACAGCAGGATTCTGCTGAGTATTATGCACAGAAAGCACTTGATGTGGCTGTGGCCGGTAAGTTTGAACCGGACGTTTTGAACGCCGGCAAAGTATTATATGCCTATTTTGACGAAGATAAAAATCTACCCATGGCTTATAAATATTTTAAGCTGGCGACAGCTGCTAGGGATAGTATTTTTAGCCAGGAGAAAGTAAAACAGATGCTCTCGCTTGATTTTGAAGAAAAACAGCGCCAGCAGGAAATCGCGGCCCAACAAGAACAATACCGTGCCTCGGTCCGGATGTACGCCCTGATCGCAGGCCTGGTTGTGGTGTTGCTGCTGGCCATTGTTTTCTGGCGGAACAGCGCCCAGCGGAAAGCTGCCAACCTGCTTCTGCAAGAACAGAAGGAGGAAATACAAAATACC
>JAICXZ010000503.1 GCA_025934475.1 Mucilaginibacter sp.
AACCGGCATAGCCATTTTTTCTTTGTTCACCAGGGTGATGAGGGCGCCTTTTGACGGATCGCTATTCACATAAGTTACGGATTGAACAGCCTGATCCAGTTTCCAGGTGGTGAAGAACCACTCTTTCCAGAACCAGTTCAGGTCCTCGCCAGAGGCATCATTCATGGCGCGGAAGAAGTCGTACGGAAGTGGATGTTTAAATGCCCAGTGTTTAACGTATTCATTGAAAGCGTAGTCGAAACGATCTGGTCCAAGAACTACATTGCGCAGCATATCAAGGCCGGCGGAAGTTTTCACATAGTATTGTCCATAATCGTTCAGACCCATCGCCTCAGGAGCTACCATTAGCGGATCATTCAAACGTTTCAAAAAGCCAACCAGGTTATGAGCTGGGCGTGCAGTGGTGTCGTCATATTCGCCATGGTTAAACATTTTGGTCGAATACTCATTGATAAAGGTATTAAAACCTTCGTCCTGCCACATGTATTTACGCTCGTTCGAGCCAACGATCATAGGGAACCAGTTGTGGCCGATTTCGTGGGTCACGTCGCCCCAAAGGTTTCCTTTTTTCAGATTATCCAAACAGAAAACAATACCAGGGTATTCCATTCCCAATGCAACGCCAGATACAGTTGTGGCAGAGTTCCATGGGTATTCGAAGTATTTTTTCGAATAGATCTCAATGCTGTATTTAAGGTACTCGGTCGCGCGGCCCCATGAGTCGTTGCCTGCGCTTTCGGCAGGATAAGTTGCCATGGCAATACATTTGCGGCCCGAAGGCAGGTTAACCTTTGCTGCATCCCAGATAAATGCTTTTGAAGCAGCCCAGGCAATGTCGCGGCTGTTTTGCATTTTAAAATGCCAGGTTTTGGTACCAGTCGCCTTATCATTCTGGCCAACTTCCTCAGGCTTGGTAATCATCACTGTCTTGTCACTGTTACGAGCTTCGGTCAAACGAGCTTGCTGTGTAGAGGTTAATACTTGTGCACCGTTTTGCAGGTCGCCGGAACCTACAACCAACATGTTGGCAGGAGCAGTGATGAAATAATCATAGTCGCCGTATTCGCAGTAGAACTCACCCAAGCCCATATATGGCAGTGTGTTCCAGCCTTCTACATCGTCATATACGCACATGCGTGGGTACCACTCGGCAATTTCATAAACATAGCCCGCTTTAAATTTCTTGCGGCCCATGCGGTCGGCACCGTACATTGGGATTGCAAAACTGTATTTTATCTTCAGTTCAATTTTTGCACCGTTAGCAGCCATTGGTTCTTTCAACCGTACCTGCATACGAGCATCGGTGATAACCGGCTCCGTGCTATATGATTGTTTATCATAAACAACAGCTACTGATTCGATATGATAGCCGCCTTTGCTGAAGCCTTTAACGTCGAAACGATCACCGGCCATTGGGGTGGTCATCCAGCCGCGTGAACCCGGTTTAAACAGGTTCTGGTCAAGCTGCAGCCACAGGTGGTCGAGTTTGTCAGGACTGTTATTAGTATAGGTAATATTAACCTCGCCGGTTATGGTGGTATCCTGCTGACCTTCGTTTAACGAAGCGTGGATAACATAGTCAGCACGGTTTTGCCAGTAATGTGCACCAGGCATGCCATTGGCCGAACGGGTTTCGCCGCTGGTAACGGGCCACGTAATCGGGCCGAAAGTTTCCTGGTGATCGTACTTAATGGAATCGGCGGTTTGTGCAAACACATTTGCCGATAATAACATCGTAAAGCAAAGCCCTGCAAAATGTCTTAGTTTAAATTGGTTCATTATTTTTTGAGAATTTGGGCACAAAGAAACCAAAATTATCCGAAGGATGTTAATCTGTTGTCCTTAAATATTGAAAATGTGACAATTGCACATTTTAGGATGCCAGACCGAAAGCATAAACTTTGGGATGTATGAATTAATCGTGTTGAATTTTTATATTTTTGTTATATGGAATCTATATTGATACGTCCGGAAAGTACTGAGCAGTTGAAAACAGTAAAGGCAGTTCTAAAAGCATTGAAAGTGCCATTTGAACCGCAGTCTGATGTTTTTCCGCCTCATGTATTGAATAATATCAAAGATGGCATTAAGCAATATGAAGATGGCCAGCCAATTTCCCTTGAGGAATTTGCGAACAGACATTTTACCAAAGCATGAACTTTATTGTAAAGTTCAGTCCAAGAGCCGAAGAGACCTATGACGCCATTGCGACCCAACTTCGGCAACGATTGGGCGAAAAATTTGTGGTGAAGCTGGAAGTTAAAATGCGAAAAAATCTTAGTTACATTTCATCGTCCCCTATTCATATCCGATCATCGAAGAAACTACCGAAGTGCGAAGATGTGTACTTCATAAAAACTGCTCTATGTTTTACAAAGTATACGAAGGGGTTATTTTGATCATTTGTTTTTGGGATAATCGCCAGGATCCATTATTACTTTTCTAATTGCTCGATATATTAACAACTATAGTGGCCCCAAAATGGTGGTTTACATACCTCGCTACTGCGATGTAGTTAATGTTCCAATTTTGCATCAAACATATATCTATGAATCGCCTCGCCAACTCTGCCTCTCCATATCTTCTACAACACGCCAATAACCCTGTCGACTGGTATCCATGGAGCGCTGAAGCATTACAAAAAGCGAAAGACGAAAATAAACTGATCCTGGTGAGTGTAGGCTACTCAGCCTGCCATTGGTGCCACGTGATGGAACATGAAAGCTTTGAGGATGAAAAAGTAGCAGCGGTGATGAACGAATATTTCGTCTGCATCAAAGTTGATCGCGAAGAACGGCCAGACATTGATCAGATATATATGTCAGCCGTGCAACTGATGACCGGTCGCGGAGGCTGGCCGCTTAATTGCATATGTCTGCCAGATCAGCGGCCCATTTACGGCGGTACCTATTTCCGCAAAAACGATTGGGTGAGCCTGCTCTTCAACCTGGCCGATTTTTATAAGACTAAGCCAGACGAGGCTGAAGACTATGCTGTTAAGCTAACCGATGGTATCAGCAAGTATGAGAGCTTTATACCGGTAACGGACGAGAAGCAATATACCAAAGAGGACCTGGAAGAGGTCGTCCGCAACTGGCAGCGCCATTTTGATAGAATTGAAGGTGGGATCGGTCAGGCTCCCAAATTCCCGATGCCTAATAACTGGCAATTCCTGATGCGTTACGCGCATTTGATGGAGGATCAAAACATTGCTGGTCAGGTGAAGTTAACGCTTAATAAAATGGCCCTTGGTGGTATTTATGATCACGTGGGCGGCGGCTTTGCACGCTATTCGGTAGACGGACGCTGGCATGTGCCGCATTTTGAGAAGATGTTGTATGATAATGCGCAATTGCTGAGTGTATATGCTGAGGCATCGGTTTGGAATAATGATCCTTTATACTTCAAAGTTGCAGATGAGATTATAAGTTTCGTAAAACGCGAACTCACATCACCAGAGGGTGGCTTTTACTCGGCATTGGATGCTGACAGCGAAGGGGTTGAAGGGAAGTTTTATACGTTTACCAAAGAAGAAACAGAGGCAATCCTGGGCAACGAAACCGAGCCTTTTTGCATCTATTATAATATAACCGACGATGGTAATTGGGAAGAAGAGGAGACCAATGTGTTGTTCAGGAAGGATACTAATGAGCAATTGGCTTCAAAACTAGGATTAAGCGAGGCCGAACTGATTGCCAAAGTCGATAGTGCGCGTCAAAAGATATTTGAATACAGGAGCAAACGTGTTCGGCCGGGATTGGATTACAAAATTCTGGCATCGTGGAATGGATTGATGCTC
>JAICXZ010000491.1 GCA_025934475.1 Mucilaginibacter sp.
AAATACCAATTGGGAAAACGAGATTGAACGGAGTAGCGGATTTTCGCAAAGTCACAATTTGTCTTTTGGGGGTGGATCCGAGAAAACAGTTTATAATGGCAATATCAATTACCTGGACGACCAGGGTATAGTTAAAACCAGCGGTATGAATAGATTTATTGGCCGTATTAATGTATCGCAGAAGGCATTAAATGATAAGCTGAAGCTGGATTTCTCTTTGAGTAATTCGATCACCAATCAGAACCTTTTTGTAAACGATATCCCGCTTAATTCGGCCAATGGCGCCAATCCCAACGTTTTCAGGGCCGCTGTTCAGTATCTGCCAACCCGCGCAGTTTACAATGCTGACGGCACCTTTTACAATGACCCGACTTTGGTGTTAGGCTACAACCCGTTGGGCTTACTGGAGACAAATACCTACAAGCAAAAAGTTAACCTGTTTTTAGCCAATGCTAAAGCCGAACTCCAATTGCCTTTCGGTTTTACATACAACGTTAACACGGCCTACCAGGACAAGAATACCACTTTCAATGAATACCTCAACTCGGCATCGGAGCTGGCTATTGGCCAGAACGGCGTTGCTACCCGTACTCAGGAGGAGGATACTAAAAAGTTATTTGAGAATTACCTGGCGTTCGAACACACATGGAATGGTAAGCACAACTTTAAAGCATTGATCGGCTATTCTTACGATGAAACTGAAACCGGTAATGGTTTTGGGGTGAGCAATGAAAATTTTGTTTCCGATGCTACCAGCTACTATAACTTACAGCTCGGTCAAAATAATCTGCCTAACTACACGGGCTTCTTCGATGAAACTTTGAGGCTTATTTCATTTTATTCAAGGCTGAATTATAGCTATAACGGTAAATATATCCTGCAGGCTTCAATTCGCCGTGACGGTTCCAATGCCTTTGGAAAAGATCACCGCTGGGGCTATTTTCCGGGATTATCGGCTGCCTGGAGGATCAGTGATGAATCTTTCATGAAATCGCAAAATTTATTCGATGACCTCAAACTACGTATTGGCTATGGTAAAACCGGTAACTCCCTTGGCTTTGATCCGTACACGCCATTAGTTCTTTATGGTACCACCGGTACATTCTATTACAACAATAACTGGATAGGTGCTATTGGTGCAACTCAAAACTCCAACCCCGACCTTAAGTGGGAGTCCACGGCCACAATAGACGCCGGACTCGATTTTACCGTGTTAAAAGGAAGATTAAGCGGAACAATCGATATCTATGACAAGAAGACAACCGACCTGATTGCGAGCGTTCCTGTTTCGACAGTAACTAACCTGGTGGGTTCCAAGGTTGAGAATGTGGGTAGCATGGATAACACAGGTATCGAGATTGGCCTGGACGGCACACCTGTTAAATCTCGAGATTTTACATGGGAAACCTACGGCAATATATCATTCAACAAAAATAACATCACATCGCTTGGTAAGGACCTGTCAAAGATCTATGCCGGCGACCCTGAAGGGCCGGGACAAAGCGGTACCACCGTTTCTATTATACAACCAGGCTACCCATTGGGCGAGTTTTACACGCTCAAGTACATCGGCAGGACCAATGGCGTCTCTACATACCTGGGCGCCAACGGTCAACCGACCACCCAGCCAACCAGTGCCGACCGTACCTATGCCGGCGACGCTCAGCCACGATATATCTATGGCTGGGGTAACACGCTGACCTATAAAAACTTCTCACTTAATTTCTTCTTCCGCGGACAGGGTGGCAATAAAATAATGGATGCTTCACTGGCGGATTTTAACACGCCTTACTCAGCATCGACCCACAACGTTCCGGTAATGACCTTGAGTGAGCCGGTAACCGATGTGAATGCCAACTTGTATTCGACGCGCTATCTGGAAAGTGGAACTTTTATCAGGTTAAGTAATGCAACGTTATCCTACAGGTTTAAAGTACCCGGAAATTATATCCACGCAGTACGCTTATATGTTACAGGTACCAACCTGTTTATTATAACCAAATACAAAGGTGTGGATCCCGAGTTAAATCTATCCCTAATGAACCAGGCCAGCGGCCAATTTATCGGTGTGGATATGAATAATTATTATCCTAAAACCCGTACGTTCCTGGGCGGCATACAAGTAGATTTATAATTAAACTTTAAAATCAAAGAAGATGAATCGTTTTAAAAGAAATATATTTTTAGGCATAACAGCCTTTTGTACAGCCGTTATTTGTCTCCCGGGCTGTACCAAGCTGGATGTAAAACCGGTTTCGGCCCTTACACCAGACAATTTTCCAAAGACTTCTGCGCAGTTTGTCGCCGCGACGGGCCCTATCTATACCGCATTCCGTGGACCAGTTGGCAGGCAATGGTGGCTGGTTGAAAATTTGAGTACCGATATGGAAGTACTGGTTGCCCGCGGCGGTAATTGGTTTGATGGCGGTAACTATTCTACGCTCAACCTTCATACCTATACCGGTGACAACGGCAACCTTGAAACCATGTGGCAGTGGTGTTTTAGCACCATAAGTGCCTGTAACCAGGTGCTCTCCTTATTCGAATCGGTGCCAGAAAGCGCTACAAAGGATCAGACAGTTGCCGAGATCAAAGCCATGCGCGCTATGTGCTATTTCTTCCTAATGGACAATTTTGGTAATGTGCCAATTATTTCCAAATTCGGCGACGTAAGTAACCTTGGTACCCAGCCGCGCGCAAAAGTGTTTGCCTTTGTGGAAAGTGAATTGCTGGCACAGATACCCAACCTGAGCTCAACCGTTGATGCTACTACTTATGGCAGGCCCACAAAATATCTCGCTTATGCTATCCTGGCCAAAATGTACCTGAATGCCCAGGTCTATATAGGGACACCGAGATACCAGGACTGCGTTACCATGTGCGATAATATTATTTCGGCAGGTAAATACGGGTTGGATCCAGACTATTTGGGCATGTTTAAGCGCAATAATGGCCCGCAGATAAAGGACTTTATCTATGCAGTTCCATTTGATGGAGTTTATGCACAAGGTATGTACTATGCCCGCTGGACATTACATCCAGCGCTCGCAAAGAAATATTCGATGCCATATTCTCCGGATGGACCGGTGTACACTTATCCTTCGTACTATGCTTACTTTAATGACCCTAACGACATTCGTAATAAGCAATACCTTACCGGTAAGCAATACTATAACGATGGTTCCCCTATTATAATCACTACCACCAATGTTGGCCTTGACGCCAGCTACAGCGGTTCGGATCCTAATGGTGTTGTACAGCATCAGTTGGAGTTCACGCCAAACATTGTGTGGAGAAATCCTTCAACATTTGATATCGGCAACGACGAGTTGGCGAACGAAGAAGGTTACCGTAACAACAAGTTTTATCCGGACAGCGCAGCTACAACCCGTAACCAGAGCAATGACGTGCCGCTCTTCAGGTACGCCGACGTTCTGCTCGAAAAAGCTGAAGCTATCCTGCGTGGAGCAACTGCATCCAACGGCGACTCACCGGTGTCGCTTGTGAACCAGGTGCGGACAAGAGCTCAGGCAGCTTCATTTGCAACGGTTGACCTCAATGGTGTTTTGCAGGAACGCGCCCGTGAATTGGCCGACGAAGGCTGGCGCCGAAACGACCTGATCCGGTACGGTCTGTATGAGCAGCCCTGGGGCATAAAAACAGACGCCGATCCTAACAAGCGTATATTCCCGATACCAACTCCCGAATTACAGCTGAATCCGAAGTTGGTACAAAACCCTGGTTATTAGTGAATAATTAATAATAGATTGAGTTAAGTTTGGTAAGAATGTGGGCTCCGGCCCACATTCTATTTCTTATGCTCTTCAACGAAACAATCGCTATATATCGCGCATGGTTCGTAACTTGATCTCATGAAAAAAGT
>JAICXZ010000583.1 GCA_025934475.1 Mucilaginibacter sp.
AAAATAGCGCCAATATTTGCCGTGCTTAAGGAGAGTTCAACGGCGATAGGAAAGACTGTTAAAGGCAGTTCAAATATAAAGCAGAAAAGATCCCCGTGTTGGAAGACGTTTAAGCCTGATAGTCGGAATAACAAATTATGCCAGTTAAAATAGTAATCGTAGTACAGGCAAGGATGACCTCGAGCCGCTTGCCCGGCAAATGTATGATGCCTATTCTTGGCGAGAGCCTGCTTTATCGCATGGTGGAGCGCCTGCAGATGATCACGCACAAGGCCCAGTTTGTTGTCGCTATCCCTGAAGAAGAAAAGGGCGGCGTTATCGAACAGGAGTGCGAAAGGATAAATATCCCTTGCTATTGCGGCGATCTGAACAACCTCCTCGACAGACATTACCAGGTAGCTAAAATGTATAACGCCGATATCGTGCTCAAAATCCCTTCCGATTGCCCATTGATCGACCCACGTATCATCGACCGCGTGCTCGATTTTTATTTTGAGAACGAAGGCAATTACGACTTTGTAAGCAACCTGCACCCGGCTACTTTCCCCGATGGCAACGATGTGGAGATCATGACCATGGCCTGCATCGAAAAGACCTGGAAAGAGGCAACCCGCAAGCTGGAGCTGGAACATACCACTCCATACATCTGGGAAAATCAGGATAAATTCAGAATTGGTAACGTAGTTTGGAATACGGGAAAAGATTATTCCATGTCGCATCGATTTACCATCGATTACCAAGCTGATTACGAGTTTATTAAGGCGGTTTTTGAAGAATTATATCCAAAGAAGCACGATTTTTCTTGCGATGATATATTGGAATTGCTCGAAAAAAGGCCCGAAATTTACCAGATCAACGCCGAATACTCAGGTGTTAATTGGTACCGTAACCACCTGGACGAACTAAAGACTATATCAGCAGATCAGACTAAAACCATAGCCAGCTGATAAATAAAATTGATTATGACGAAGGAAATTACCGCAATAGATAAACCAAAATTACAGGCGACGGCACTTAAAGTGCGTGAGCATATTATCCGCATGGCGACCGATGGCGGCTGCTTTGTGGGCGCTTCGCTCTCTGCTGCCGACCTGATATTATACCTGTATTCGGAATGGCTGAATGTGAATAAGGAAAACCTGCACGATCCTAATCGTGATTATTTATTCTTATCAAAGGGCCATGACGTACCGGCCTTGTACGGCACTTTTGTCGAGCTCGGACTAATGGATAAGGATCGTCTGAAAAACCATTTATCCATTGACGACCATATTTACTGGCACCCAAACACCAAAATTCCGGGTATCGAATTTCACTCGGGTTCATTGGGTCATTTACCTTCTGTAGCTATCGGTGTTGCGATGGATATCAAGATCCGCGGCGGTAAAAACCGTGTGGTTTGTATCCTTGGCGACGGCGAGCTGAACGAAGGCACCTGCTGGGAAGCTATGCTTGTTGCCAATGCCTATAAATTGGATAACCTGATCTTCGTGGTGGATCGCAACCAATTCCAGGCCAACATGCCGACCGAGGAACTGATTCCGCTGGAGCCGCTGCATGATAAGTTCACAGCATTTGGTGCTACGGTTAAGCGTATTGACGGGCACGATTTTGATGCATTGCATGAAACGTTTTCGGCTTACCCATTCCAACCGGGCAAAGTAAATGTGGTGATTGCTGATACAGTTCGCGGCAGAGGATTGCCGAGCATCGAAAGAAGAGCTGATCGCTGGTTCTGCAATTTCACAGCGACCGAGATCGATAGCCTGTTAAAAGAACTACACGGCGAACACCAGACACAATTGACATCCGAAACTTTAGTAGTAAGATAATATATGACCTACGAAGAATTACTGACCAGAGAAGCATTAGCAGATGAGCGCTTTATTGTGATGACGGCCGAAAACCGCGCCCTGGTACGCAATATATATGCCCATTTGGGTAGCCGTTTTATCGATACCGGTATAACTGAGCAAACCATGATCGGTGCTGCTGCCGGACTCGCTTTACGTGGCCGCATCCCGGTAGTACATGCTCTTGCATCGTTCCTGACCATGCGTGCTTTTGAATTTGTACGCACTGATGCAGGTATCCCGAATTTGCCAATCAAACTAAGCAGCTTTATCCCAGGATTTTTGTCAGATGGTAACGGTCCTACGCACCAGGCCATCGAAGATATCGCCCTGATGCGCGGTATTCCTAATATGACCGTCTTTGCACCAGCTGATGAAGACGATCTGCTGAAAATGCTGCCGGATGTGTGGAACTACCCTACACCGTCTTACGTGCGTATCAATACCCGCAAAACAGATTATGAGCATGCGCCATTTGAACTCGGCAAAGCTGAAGTTATCGCCGAAGGAAGTGATGTAACGATATTGACCTGTGGCCTGCTTTTCGAACAAACGCTGGAAGCAGTTAAGATATTAAAACAGGAAGGTCTTTCTGTAGGCCTGATCAACATGCGCAGCCTGAAACCGGTGGACGAACAGGCCATCCTGCAAGCGGCAGAAAGTAATATGATCGTAACCGTCGAGGATCATTTTCTGACCGGTGGTTTATACAGTGTTGTTGCTGAAACACTATTAAAGCACCAAACCACAGCTCACGTTGTGCCTTTTGCACTCAATGAGAAATGGTTCAAGCCATCACTGTTGCCGCAGGTACTGGAGCACGAAGGCTTTACCGGCAAACAGATCGCCGAAAAAATATTAGGTTATACTACCAAAGCTGTTCAGCCTAAAATTGCTGCACAGGAGTTTTCTGAATAATAAAAGAATAATAAAATGCCAAACACTGTAAAATTTAATGAGAACTACCCCGATATCACCATATCGGACGAGTGGTACGCACGCGCGCTGAAAGTGCAGAAACCGGTTACACAAACCCTGGCCAAAGGTCCGGGACAGTATACCAAGGGTGTCGCGCCGAAGTACATGCAGCGCGGTAAGGGCTCGCATGTGTGGGATGTGGATGGTAACGAATATATTGATTACAATGCTGCTATCGGCCCCCTGTCACTGGGTTATTGCTATCCTGCAGTCGACGAAGCAATCAAAAAACAACTGGAAGATGGCATCACTTTTTCCCTGATGCATCCATTGGAAGTGGTTGTGTCTGAAATGTTACAGGAAATCATTCCCAATGCCGAGGCTGTTAAAATAGCCAAAACCGGCGCCGATGTTTGCTCTGCCGCGATCCGTGTTTCGCGCGCATTTACCGGTCGCGATAAAATATTTTGCTGCGGCTACCACGGCTGGCACGATTGGTATATCGGCATCACCAGTCGTAATGCCGGTATACCTGAGGCTATCCAAAACATGACCTATACTTTCGAGTATAATGATATTGAATCGAT
>JAICXZ010000359.1 GCA_025934475.1 Mucilaginibacter sp.
ACGATGGAGATTCACCACGGAAAACACCACCAGGCTTATGTTACTAACTTAAATAAGGCCCTCGAAGGCAAGCCTGAGGCGGATAGCAGCATTGACGATATCATTAAAAATATTTCAAAATTCCCGATGGCGGTACGCAACAATGGCGGTGGTCACTATAACCACTCTTTGTTCTGGACCTGGCTTTCACCTAGCGGCGGAGGCGAGCCTACGGGTAAGTTGGCTGAAGCGATCAATAGCACCTTTGGCTCATTTGCCGATTTTAAAACCAAACTGTCTGAAGCAGGTGCAACCCGTTTCGGTTCGGGTTGGGCATGGTTAATTGTAACTGCCGATAAGAAATTGGCCGTTACTTCAACTCCTAACCAGGACAATCCTTTGATGGACATTGCCGAAGTAAAAGGCACCCCTATCCTCGGTATAGACGTTTGGGAGCACGCTTATTACCTGAAGTACCAGAACCGTCGCCCTGATTATCTCGCCGCAATTTGGAATGTGGTTAACTGGAATCACGTTGCCGAGCTTTACGCAAAAGCAACTGCTTAATAAAAGAGTTAAAGAATAAAAACGGCGGGAAATCCTGCCGTTTTTTGTTTATGCTGATTAGAAAAGGATCCATGAAAGCAATTGTCTTAGAATCAAAAGAGCGGCCAATAGTTTACAAGGAGGTTGAGAAACCCTCTATCGCCGAGGATGAAGTTTTGGTACAGATAGAGGCTGCGGCATTAAACCGCCGGGATTACTGGATTACCATCGGCAAATATGCCGGGATAAAGTATCCATCTATATTAGGATCGGATGGGGCAGGTGTGGTTGCAGAGATCGGCAGTGATATCGACAAATCGTGGCTTGGCAAGGAAGTGATCATCAATCCCTGTCATAATTGGGGTTCGCATGATGATTATCAAAACCGCGATTTTTCTATCCTGGGTCTTCCCGAAAACGGTACGCTGGCCGAGTATGTTAAGGTTAAAGCTGAATATTTGTACGAAAAGCCTTGTCACTTAAATTGGGAAGAAGCCGCCGCGCTGCCTTTAGCAGGATTGACAACCTTTCGTGCACTCTTCACCAAAGGCAAAGCCAAAAAAGGGGATAAGGTATTAATTACCGGTGTTGGTGGCGGAACAGGGGCGTTTGCCCTGCAATGGGCCATTGCAGCTGGCTGCCAAACTTTCGTTACATCCGGTTCGGGCGATAAACTGGAAAGGGCAAGACAAATGGGTGCCACAGCCGGTGTATGTTACAAGGCTCAGGATTGGGCCGAACAGGTAAGACTGCTGGCAGGTGGCTTCGATGTAATCGTGGATAGTGCGTTGGGGGATGGATTTGAGAAATTGGTAGATATGGCCAACCCCGGGGGACGAATCATATTCTTTGGTGGTACTGCCGGTAACATTCCCCCGCTGAATGGCCGGAAAATATTCTGGAAACAATTGCAGATACTGGGTACTACGATGGGGTCACCTGCGGACTTTAGGGCGATGATCGATTTTGTGAATAAGCACGAAATAGTTCCGGTAGTGGATGAGGTTTTCCCTTTGGCCCAAGCCGAAAAAGCCTTCAAAAAAATGGAAGATTCGTCGCAATTCGGCAAAATCGTTCTTAAAACCTGATCCGGATGCTTCAGCTACGAATCGAAGCTATTAAATGGGAGACTCATGATACCGCCACGTTTTCCCTCGGCGAGATATCGGGTAAAAAAATAACCTATAGAGCCGGTCAGTTTATTACGTTAATCTTTACCCATCGCGACGAGGAAATTCGACGGTCGTATTCATTAAGTTCATCACCGGCTGAGGATTTTCTGGCGGTAACGATCAAGCGAATCGACAACGGTGAGATATCCCGGTTCATGCTCACCAAATTAAAGGTGGGGGATGTGCTCAATGCGGTTGACCCAGCCGGAAAATTCACAATTCATCAAGCTCAGTCCGCGAAGGACATTTTTCTTTTTGCCGCAGGAAGCGGAATAGCTCCGATCTTTTCCCAGGCAAAATACGTGTTATCGCATACAGGTGAAAGTAAGTTAACGCTGATTTACAGCAGTAACAATGTTGATGTTTTATTCAAAACAGAACTTGATCGACTTGCAGCGGCATACCCGGCAAGGTTCCGAATCATTTATCTTATCAGCAGTGAAGGAAACCGTCTCAATAATCAGGGTGTGGAGCAAATGGTGAAACAGCGCCTGCAATTTGACCTGGATAAAGCGGAGTTCTATCTGTGTGGTCCATTTCCATACATGCGCATGGTACGATTGACCCTGCTGTTTATGGGTGTTGACCCAGGCAAAATCCGCAATGAAAATTTTGTACTCGAAACTATACCCGTTGCCAAAACTACAATCAATTATCCACCTGGCCGGGTTAAAATAGCTTTTGGGGGCGAATGGCACGATATTACAGTTGGCGAAAATCAATCCATCCTGCAGGCGGCTTTGCAAAACAATATTCAATTGCCCTATAGTTGCCGTGTAGGGTCCTGTTCAACCTGCACTGCCATCTGCAAAAGCGGCCAGGTAGTCATGTCAACAAATGAAGTACTGACAGATGCTGATTTAGCCGAAGGCTGGATACTCACTTGTACCGGGCATCCGGTGGGAGATGATGTGGTGATCGAATTTTGATTTCGAATTTCGTCCGCCAGCTGGCGGATCGAATTTGGATCATTCTCTTTCACGCTAAATCCGAAATTAAAAATTCGAAATCCGATATTCCTAAATTTCCATCACTTCCTTTTTCTTCTTACTTTTCATTCGCTTGGGTACGAATTCAAGTATCTCGCTTTTCAGCGCCTCGATCATACGGCGCTTAAGGAAATTCTTTTGGATTACTATGCTTACTTCACGGGCAGGTTCTGGTGATTTAAAATAGCGCACCTTATCCAGTTGCTTGTCAGTTAGCTCAGTCAGGGCAAGCTCGGGCAGGATGGTGGCGCCGTTATTCTGGTCTACCATGCGTTTTAGAGTTTCAACGCTGCCGGTGTTATATTCGAAATGCATAAATCCCCTGGTTGACCGCCTGCGCTGGCAGATGTTTAATACTTGTTCGCGCATGCAATGTCCTTCATTAAGTATCCATATTTCCTCCATATCGATATCTTCCGGCACAATGCTTTTCTTTTTGGAAAGCTTACTGTTTTTGGATACGTAAGCGACAAAGTTCTCATAGAAAACCGGGATCTCTGTTAACGCGGTTTCATGAAGTGGGGTAGAGAGGATACCACAATCAAGCGTCCCAAGCTTTAGCTGCTGGATGATCTCTTCGGTGGTCTGTTCCCACACGATTAGTTTTACAAGGGGATATTTTTCTATAAAACCAGAAATGATCTTTGGCAGGATATAAGGCGACACGGTGGGGATGATGCCGACACGCAGCTCGCCTGAAAGCTCCTTCTGCCTGTCGGAAATGATTTCCCTGATCTTCTCGCTCTCTGCCAGCAACACCCGGGCTTGGGCGATCACCTCAATGCCTATCTCTGTAGGAATAACCGGTTGCTTGCTGCGGTCAAATATCTTGACACCAAGTGTATCTTCCAGCTTCTGTATTTGCATGCTCAGTGTTGGTTGGGTAACAAAGCATTTTTCCGCCGCCATGACAAAGCTGCGGTAGGTGTCGACGGCTACAATATATTCAAGTTGGGTGAGGGTCATACGGATCGGATTTTAAAGTAAAGAGTCAAGAGCCAGGAATCAGGATTTGCTGATTATAGATAATATCTAATTCAAAGATAATAATTATTGATTATTTCTATTTAAAGGTGGGTGGTGAATAGTCAGTGGTGAGTTAATAATAAAAAAGCCGATAGTAAGACTATCGGCTTGCAATTTTTTAGACCTTCCAAGGCTCATTCACTATTCACCACTCACAATTGACCGCTCACAGCTCACTACTCCACCGTCACCGACTTTGCCAAATTCCTCGGCTGATCGACATTACAGCCGCGCATCACAGCAATATGGTACGAAATTAATTGCAGCGGTATAGTCGCCAGCAGTGGCACAAAGGCTTCTGCTGTTTGTGGTATTTCTATCACATAATCGGCCATAGCTTTTACATCCGTATCGCCTTCAGTAACGATGGCGATAACCTGACCCTTGCGGGCCTTCACTTCCTGGATGTTGCTGATCACTTTCTCGTACGATGAGTGTTTGGTAGCAATAAATATCACCGGCATTTCTTCATCGATCAGCGCAATAGGCCCGTGCTTCATTTCAGCAGCGGGATAACCTTCGGCATGGATGTAAGAAATTTCCTTCAATTTTAACGCACCTTCAAGTGCTACCGGGAACGAACTGCCACGACCCAGGAACAGGCAATTAGTTGAGTCTTTGAATTTTTCGGCTATTGCTTTTACGTGATCGTTAGACTCCAGCGCCTTTTCAACCAATTCCGGTATTTCATTGAGCTCGGTCAGGTATTCCACCAGCTTGCTTTGCGTGATGGTGCCACGCTGTTGCGCAATATAAAATGCCATCAGCGTTAATACCGTAACCTGAGCAGTAAATGCTTTAGTTGAAGCCACACCAATTTCAGGTCCGGCGTGGGTATAAACGCCTGCATCAGTAATACGTGGAATAGAGGCGCCAACAACATTACAAATGCCGAATATTGTTGCTCCTTTTTCTTTGGCCAGCTCG
>JAICXZ010000224.1 GCA_025934475.1 Mucilaginibacter sp.
CTCTGGTGCTCCATCCCCAGGTGATGTGATTCTATCAGCTTATAACCGTCCTCATAAAAAGGATATGGTCCGAACCAGTATTCAAAAGCTTCCAGCATCCGTTTTGCATTGGGTATCCATTGTTTTTTAGCCTTTGCAAGGTTGTAGCTCAACGGCCAGAAATCCATCGTCAGTTTGCCTTTCTCACCATTGTAGGTATCCGAAAAATGAGTATAATCACCAATATTAGCCTCGATATCATAATTGTTAATCGGCTCAGCAACAAACCAATCGAAACGGGTATACCCGTTTTTTAGATTGGTGACCTTGCGTAATCGGCCATTAGAGACATCTTTCAAACCTGTCGGCACGCTGATACTAATAAGCGCACTGTCAACTTCATCAGCTTGCTGATCTTTATTGGGCCACCATACGCTGGCGCCCATGCCCTGGCAGGCGGTATTTACCCACGAGTGGCCGAGCGAATCAACATTATACTCAATGCCACCATCCCAGGGAGCGCGTTTAGCAATAGTAGGGTGACCGGAATAATAAACCGTAAATTCTTCTTTGCTGCCTTTTTGTATGGTTTGCGGGAAGGTAATGAACACCGCATTGTATTCGCGGGTATAAGGGAGTTCTTTTCCTTTATAAACTACCTTTTCTACATTCAGATTCGAGAAAAGATCGAACTGTAGTTTGGTAAAATCTGTTGTCGCTGTAAACTTGAACAATACATTCCCGCTGATTGATTTGTCAGGAATATCAAACTTCACATCCAGGTGATAGTAATTGATATCGTAGCAGGTGCGCAAAGGTGACAGGTATCCCCTAAGCGAATCAGCGCGGGTAAATGTTTCCTTATCCGTGCCCAATTGGGCATAAATGTTTTTGCATGCGGCACCGATGAGCAACAGTGTAATTAATGAGAACTTTTTTATCATGTTAAATTATGTTCTAAAATTAAATAAAGGGTGCCATGGGTAGCCCGTCCAAGCATGCGGGCAAAGGCCCGGCGCTCACACATCGACAAGCTCAGCGTGACATCCGTCGGCTTTGTAGGCTTAATTGCTTTTCCTTATCCCCGATACCTTAATATAAAAATCAAAAGTATCGGCTTCCAGGTTATCCTTCGTTGCACCCGGAATATTTACTTCAGTTAACGTCGTTGCAGGATGAATTACCTGGTATGCTCCACCCTTTACCCGAACCTTAACCGGCATGTTAAAACCCTTCGCATCGGCTGTCCATTTGCAGTAGGGCTTGCCGTCCTTCCACACAAAATCGAGTTTGGGCAGACCAGCGTAATGCAAATACTGGTCAAAAACCGGCGCAAGATTGATACCCGATTGTTTCACAATATAGTCTACAATATCATCATAAGTTCCCGTTTGATGATAAAATGTTTTGTTGAGCCCGCGCAGTATCTCGCGCCATTTGTCATCATTGTTAATGATCACACGTACCATGTTCAATAAAACGGCGCCCTTGGGATACATATCGCCAGAGCCTTCTTTATTTACGCCGTAATAACCAACTATCGGACTTTTATTCTCAATCCCTTGCCTCAAACCATACACATATTCTTCAGCAGCTTTTTTGCCGTAGTGGTAATCGATGTATAGGTCCTCCGAATAGCAGGTAAAGCTCTCGTGGATCCACATATCGGCCAAATCTTTTGCAGTAATATTGTTACCGAACCATTCGTGGCCGCTTTCGTGCACTACAATGTAGTCCCATTTAAGGCCCCAGCCGGTTTGGGAGAGATCCATGCCCAAATAACCATTAAGGAAATGATTCCCATAGGCCACGGCGCTCTGATGCTCCATCCCCAGGTGCGGAGTTTCTACCAGCTTATAGCCATCCTCATAAAAGGGATAGGGGCCGAACCAGTGTTCAAAGGCCTTCAGCATCGGCTTAACATTATCGGCAAACTGTTTTTTTGCTTTATCAAGATCAGAGGGTAAAACCCAATAATCTAAATCAAGTTTGCCCTTTTCGCCATCATAAGTGTCTTTAAATTCGGTATAGTCGGCAATATTGGCTGCCACATCATAGTTGTTGATTGGATTAGCCACAAACCAATCGAACCGGGTATAGCCATCGCCCAGGTCGGTCACCTTGCGAAGGCGGCCATTGGAAACATCTTTCAGCCCTTTTGGCACACTGATGCTGATGAGCATGCTGTCGACCTCATCACTCAGGTGATCCTTATTGGGCCACCAGATACTTGCCCCGGCACCCTCACAGGCTGTAGCCACCCAAGGTTTGCCGGTGGTATCCTGTGTATAAACAACGCCCCCATCCCAGGGTGCATTTTTAGCGATAGTTGGATTGCCCGAATAAAATACCCGGAACGTATCCCGCGCACCTTTCAGGATCGTCTTCGGGAAATTAACAAATACCGCGTTTGCCTCCCGCGTAAAAGGCAGCGACATTCGTTTGTAAACCACCTTCTCAACCTTCAGGTTAGAGTACAGGTCAAATTGCAGTTTTTTAAAATCCTGTGTTGATGTAAACCGGAACAAAACATTCCCGCTGATGAATTTTTTGTTGATATCGAACTTCACATCCAGGTGATAATAGTTGATATCGTAACAACTCCGCAGTGGAGTCAATGTGCCCCGGAGTGTATCGGCATGGGTAAAATGGTGCTTGTCCTCAAGCAATTGCGCGTGCGCAAAAGTTTGTGTCAGGCACAAAGCCACTAAGAGGATGATGAGTTTCTTCATGACGCGAACTTACTCCGGCAGCCTAAAAATAACAACTCGCATGATAACAAAGTGATTTGCGCATATTACTGTTACAATGCGGCAAGCCTTGGCTAAAATTCGGTGAATCCAACCACCACAAAAATCACTCGCTACTAACCACTCACCATTGACAAATTCGCCATTCAAACTCAATACACTATGTGCTCACGGCTGCGCGCCCGCCACCCCCTCTTTTTTTGTAAACGCCTGATAAGCAGCGTATCCAAAATTCAAAATTCGCAAAATCGATGCAAAACCCCCTATTTTCGTGAACATGCTTTTAGGGATTAGAGATTAGTTAATTAGAGATTAGGCCCATTTTTATTAGATTGAACGATACTAACCGAGGGGAATTCGCACAAGCGCGACTTCTTTCAAACCGGCAAAGTTTTAAACCAATCGCCATAATTAATGCGCGCAAAAAAACTAATCTCTAATCAACTAATCTCTAATCACAAACCCCCAATCACTAACCCCAATCACACCATTGTCAACTAATCTCTAATCAACTAATCTCTAATCTCTAAAATAATTACCTTTGCCCGCACCAATCTACACACTGCTATGCAATATGATGTTATCGTGATCGGTTCGGGCCCTGGTGGCTACGTTGCCGCTATTCGCTGCGCCCAGCTGGGACTTAAAACAGCCTGTATCGAAAAATATGCTACTTACGGCGGCACCTGCCTCAATGTAGGGTGTATTCCTTCAAAGGCCTTGCTCGACTCGTCCGAACACTATTATAATGCCTCGCATGCCTTTAAAACGCACGGTATCAACCTCGACAACCTGTCGGTAGATATGGCGCAGATGATGAAGCGCAAAACCGAAGTGGTTGCCAAGAATACCTCTGGTATCAGCTTCCTGTTCAAAAAGAACAAGATCGACGGTTTCCAGGGGATCGGCTCGTTCAAGGACAAAAATACCATCAGCATCAAAAAGGCAGATGGTTCCATCGAGGAAATCACCGGTAAAAATATCATCATCGCTACGGGCTCAAAACCATCAAGCCTGCCGTTCCTGAAGATCGATAAGAAACGTATCATCACTTCGACGGAAGCTTTAACCCTGACCGAAGTGCCCAAACACCTGATATTAATAGGCGGTGGGGTTATTGGTTTAGAGTTAGGCTCAGTCTATTCGCGTTTAGGCGCGAAGGTATCGGTAATCGAGTTTATGGATTCCATTATTCCCACAATGGACCGCGGGCTTGGTAAAGAACTGCAAAAAGTGCTGCAGAAGCAGGGTATGGAGTTTTACCTGAACCACAAGGTAACCGGCGCCACTGTTAAAGGTAAAGAAGTAACGGTGACTTTCGACGCGCCAAATGGCGATAAGAAAGAACTGAAAGGCGATTACTGCCTTGTAGCTGTTGGTCGTATTGCCTACACCGATGGTTTAGGATTAGAAAATATCGGCCTGACTGTCGAAGAACGTGGCCGTAAGGTAACGGTTAATGATCACCTCGAAACCAGTGTTAAAGGTGTATATGCTATTGGTGACGTAATCACGGGTGCGATGCTCGCTCATAAGGCAGAAGATGAAGGTACTTTGGTAGCTGAATCCATTGTTGGTCAAAAACCGCATATCAACTATAACCTGATACCGGGCGTAGTTTATACCTGGCCAGAAGTTGCCGCTGTCGGTCAAACCGAGGAGCAATTAAAAGCAGCAGGTGTAAAATATAAGTCGGGCTCATTCCCGTTCCGCGCCAGCGGCAGGGCAGTGGCCAGCGGCGATATGGATGGCTTTGTAAAAGTACTGGCCGACGCCGATACCGATGAAATATTAGGTGTACATATTATTGGTCCCCGCGCTGCGGATATGATAGCCGAAGCTGTTTGTGCGATGGAGTTCCGCGCCTCGGCCGAGGATGTTTCACGCATGAGCCATGCTCACCCAACTTATACCGAAGCCTTCAGGGAAGCTTGTTTGGCGGCTACTGACAATAGGCCGATACATATTTAAGCCGACCGTTTCCAATCGGTAGAAAGGGCCGCGTAATATTTGTGAGATAAATAGTATATTGGTTCTCTGAACTAATCACAAAGGTTATGCGGCCTTTCCTTGTTTTGCTCATTTTGCTATCGCCGATAGTTTGCTGCGCTCAGTATATCGACGGATATGTTATAAAATCCAGTGGTGATACGCTTCGGGGCTACATTAAATATCCCGATTACAACAGGTGGGTTCGGTGTCCCGAATACATCAAGTTTAAAACCGACACGAATAGTCACAAGGTTTTACGTTTTAATCCTCACACGATCCGCGAATTTCATATCTATGGTCACGAAACTTACCGAACTTATGCAGGTTTGGTAACTGCGGACGGTAATTTTTACCCGGTTACAGGCTTTGCGCTGGATTCGAGCAAAAAGCAGGATACAATATTCCTGAAGCAGGTAATCACAGGAAAGCATCTTGCATTCTATTACCAAAATGATCGGTTCAAAACGCGTTACTTCATTTCCGAAAATAATAGCACTCCCCGTGAAGTGGTCTACCATTTATACTTCGAGAATCCTAATAAGATGATTCAAAGACCTATGTATACCGGATGGTTGATTTCGCTAGTAAATAAATATGCATCCGGCGATGAGCGGTTAATGAAAAAAGCGGCCGAAATGCCGTTCTTAGAGCCCGATCTGGAAGATTTTGTGAATGAAATAAATAATACGGCCGCATCGCAGCCTTCAGGAGGATAAAGGAGTAGTTATATTCAACAATGATTCTGGATTTAGAAGACATGTTTGTCGTTGGTGAAGACACTTTTTTTGATAGTATTTCCCCAACATTGCCATTTGGGGTAACTTTTGAAGACGACCTTACTACAGGTTATTTTTATGCGATAACAACCGAACCGAAATTAGGAATTCTTGACGCGCTCCATATTTATAATGTGGCGAATGTAACCGACAAAGAAAAACCATGCAAAATCCAAATACTCTGGACTGACGATGGCACCATCGCGTCTTTATTAATTAACGATTATTGTCACGCAATCTTTGATTTTGAGAGTAAGGCCGGCTATTGCCGAAACGCCTTTCCAGATTGGCAGGGCGACTGGGCGTTAATTAGCGAGAGAAAGCTAACGGAAGAGTTCATTGCGAGTTTGGAGGGAAGATAACAGAAAAATAGATCGCCACTTTAATGAATAAATGGATAACAGTTCTTACGTTCAACCTTCCGCAGCAAATGTGGGTTATCAGAACCAGGTTGGAAGC
>JAICXZ010000376.1 GCA_025934475.1 Mucilaginibacter sp.
AGTTTTACGCATTGCCACAATCGCCGCAAACTTTCAAGCAACTGCTGATGGTAAGCGGTTTTGACCGTTACTTTCAGATCGTAAAGTGCTTCCGTGACGAGGACCTTCGTGCTGACCGTCAACCTGAGTTTACGCAGATCGACTGCGAGATGGCTTTCATCACCCAGGAAGATATCCTGCATATTTTCGAAGGCATGACCCGTCACCTGTTCAAAACAGTTAAGGGCGTTCAATTCGAGAAATTTCCGCGGATGCAATATGCGGATGCGATGCGCCTATATGGCTCCGACAAACCGGATATCCGTTTCGGAATGCAGTTTGTTGAGCTGAACGATGTTGTTCAGGGCAAAGGCTTTAGCATTTTTGATAATGCTGAATTGGTTGTTGGTATTAACGCCAAAGGCTGTGCCGAATACACCCGTAAGCAAATTGACGAACTGACCGAATGGCTCAAGCGCCCGCAAATCGGCGCCACCGGCCTGATCTATTGCCGTTACAACAGTGACGGCACATTGAAGTCATCAGTAGATAAATTTTACAGCGAAGGCGACCTGACTAACTGGGCAGCTGCTTTTGAAGCACAACCCGGCGATTTGATGCTCGTGCTTGCCGGCAACGCCGAAAAAGTACGCAAGCAAATGAACGAGCTTCGACTGGAAATGGGTAACCGCCTTGGTCTGCGTAAAAAAGATGAGTTTGCACCGCTTTGGGTACTCGACTTCCCGTTGTTAGAATGGGACGAGGAATCTGGCCGTTATCATGCCATGCACCACCCGTTCACTTCGCCAAAACCGGAAGATATTGCGCTATTAGATACCGCACCCGGAAACGTGCGTGCCAATGCTTACGATTTGGTGATCAATGGTACCGAAATTGGCGGGGGCTCTATCCGTATCCATGACCGTGATTTGCAGGCTTTAATGTTCAAACACCTTGGCTTTAGCAAGGAAGAAGCACAAAAGCAGTTTGGATTTTTGATGGATGCTTTTGAGTATGGCGCACCTCCGCATGGTGGTATCGCTTTCGGTTTCGATCGCCTGTGCGCAATCTTCGCAGGACTGGATTCTATCCGCGACGTGATGGCCTTCCCGAAAAACAATTCGGGCCGCGACCTGATGATCGACACGCCTTCAACCATCGCCGAAGAACAAATGCAGGAACTCAAAATTAAGACGACAGTATAATCCCATTAAACGATTTGGCAACTTTTAAAAAGTTGTCAAATCTGAATTATAATTTTCGGCAGAAAAATGAGTTAATGCTGAAAAATACCCCAATGAAGAAAATTTTACTGTTATTTCTATTTCCTGCTTTTATCCTGGTTTCCTGCAAAAAGGATAGTTTTAATGCCGCGCAGCAAGCCGCTACCGATGATGCTGCCATCCAGGCTTACATCAAGGCTAATAATATTACCGATGCGGTCAAAGACCCGTCAGGGCTTTATTATGAGGTAGTAACACCGGGCACCGGTGCCTATCCAAATATCAATTCGACCATTACCGTAAACTCCACGGGCAAATTGCTTAATGGCACCGTATTCGATACCGAAACGGCTTTAGCTACTTCATTTCCAGGGGTGATCAGAGGCTGGCAGATAGGTATACCGCATATCAATACCGGCGGCCGCATATTGCTGATGATACCTTCAGCTTTGGGTTACGGCAACGCCGCCAATGGCAATGTTCCGAAAAACTCTGTCCTGATCTATACGGTAGATTTGCTGGGATTCAATAATTAGGTTGAATAAGTTGATTGAGTTGGATTAAGTTTTCAATCCACGCTAACATCCAAGCTCGCTTTTCGGACTTTCGGACTTATGCGGACTTTCGGACTAAAACGAATCAACCACTTAACCCAATCAACTTAATCAACTTAACATTATATTCGGTGAAAAATCACCGTGATGAAAAAGCTTTGCCTTTCCCTGCTCTATTTCATATCTGTTTCCGCTTTTGCTCAAACTGAGGTCCTAAAGGCAACATGCGCCAAAAAGGCCGATTCAATGTTTAAGCAAACCGTTTCCTGGCGGCGCGATTTCCATGAACACCCCGAATTAGGGAACCGTGAAGTACGCACTGCAGGTATCGTAGCAAACTACCTTAAGTCGCTGGGCATGGAGGTTAAAACCGGCATCGCAACCACCGGCGTAGTGGCGGTATTAAAAGGCGGATACCCAGGCCCGGTGGTGGCTTTGCGATCAGAACTTGACGCACTGCCGGTAACCGAGCGCACAGCAGTACCGTTCGCATCCAAGGTAACCACAACATACAACGGGCAAACGGTGGGCGTCATGCACGCCTGCGGACACGATTCGCACATGGCTATGCTGATGACCGTGGCCGAAATACTATCTTCGATCAAAAGCCAGCTGCACGGATCGGTAAAATTTATTTTCCAGCCAGCCGAAGAAGGTGTATCAGCCGGGGAAAAGGGCGGCGCCGAAGAAATGATCAAAGAAGGCGTACTCGAAAACCCTAAGGTAGATGTCATCTTCGCTCAGCATATTTTCTCATACATGCCAGCGGGAACCATAACCTATCGCCCGGGCGGTGCTATGGCCTCAGTCAATGATATGAAGATTGTCATCAAAGGCAAGTCATCCCACGGCGCCGAGCCCTGGTTTTCGGTGGACCCGATCGTCACTTCCGCGCAGATCATCAATAACCTGCAAACTATTGTGAGTCGCAATATCAACCTGAAGGAAAATCCGGCTGTGGTTACCATTGCTGCCATCAATGGCGGAACCCGTCATAATATCATTCCTGAAAAGGTAGAAATGCTGGGAACCCTGCGCGCAATGACTGAAGCAGATGAGCAAACGCTAAAGACCCGGGTGAAGGAGATCGTTACCAAAACTGCCGAAGCCAACGGGGCAATTGCTGAGGTATACATCCCCTATAGCGTGCATTATCCTGCAACTTATAATAATCCTGCCTTAACAGCCAAAATGTTGCCTACGCTGCAGCAAACGGCAGGTGCTGATAATGTAATATTAGGTCCTCCGATGACGGGTTCGGAAGATATGAGCTATTTCCAGGAAAAGGTACCTGGACTGGATATATTTCTTGGTGGCATGCCTAAAGGTTCCGATCCTAAAAACGTGCCATCGAATCATTCACAGGATTTTTACATCGACGAAAGTGCGTTTCCATTGGGAGTTAAAGCCCTATGTAACTTAACTTTGGACTACATGAATAAGAATAATTAAAAAATTAGTTATTTTTACGGTACACTGCTATGAGGAGACATTTTCTTACTGTTTTTCTATTGGTGCTATTTTCGGTTACTATAGGTGTTCAGGTTGTGTATGCAGGTGAGATAGTCCCCATACGTGCCAACAAGCAGGATACCTTAACCGATTCTATAGCCACACGCAAAACCATCTTCAGCATTATCAATACCGTGGTGAGCGCCTCCAGCAGCTTCGACATTGATAAAGTAGCCAATTTTTATACCCCAAATGCCCTTGTTGCCGATGAGGAGCCGCCCTTCTCCTGGAACGGTCCAACCGCCGGAGCCCAGTGGATCAACACAGTCGAAAAAACATGTAAAGATCTTAAAATAAAAAAACTGCGTGGCAAAATAGGCCGCATCAGCGTTTACCTGCAGGACGGCGAAAGCGTGTATGTAATCGTGCCGGCTGTTTACTCTGGCGAGATCAAAGAAGAGCCCTTTGAAGAAGAAGGCGCATTTACTTTCGTGTTCCGCCTTGTAAGCGGCAAGTGGATGATCAAAAGCCAGGTTTGGGTCACCCGTAAAGGAATGTAATATCTTGGTTTTTACCCCGGAACCTGATTATATTTAGCTAACAATTTTTTATAAGGTTTTCGGCGTCCATGATCAAAAAAATCATCTTTTTATTGTTATTCTGCTGTTTGCTGGTGAGCGCATTCTGCCAGGAAAAAGATCTTAACAAAGTAGCAGACAGTATATCCCGGGAAGGGAAAGCCTTGTTCCGTTCCGAATTCGCATCGTGGTATGGAACCGACGTGTTCGCTGCCAAATGTCCGGCGCGGAGGGCGACCGCTGGTGGATACATCTCTTACGACGACGGACACAATTTGGTGAATGTCTTTTACGATAATGCATCGGAACCTAAAGTGCTATCAACAATCACCTTTGGATATGACCTGGATGAAAAGAAGTATAGTTTAGATACAACCGACCGGGAATTTACCCCTACAGAAAAAGAGTTGTACATCATGCGGAAACACGCCGTCGCACGCATCAACAAAGACACAACTTTCAAGACATACAGCAATGCAGAATTAAATCCCGTCCCGATTATATTGAACGGTGCAAGAAAAGTGTATGTGCTAACAGGAACCAACGCAAACGGTGTTGTACTTTTTGGTAATGATTACCGGATCAGTTTTGATAAGAACGACAATATAACGTCGGTAAAAAAAATGCATAGTAGCCTCATTGTATCAGAGATTGGCGCTGATACGGCGAAGATTCAAATTGCCGGGATGCATACGCATTTGCCAAAATATTCGGATTTTATGACCGCTACCGATATATGCACCCTTATGCTGTATGAGAA
>JAICXZ010000319.1 GCA_025934475.1 Mucilaginibacter sp.
GCTGTTCCATTGAATATAGTCGCCATAATCGTGGTTACCAAGGATAGAAAACTGCCCAAATGGTGCCTTGATCGCTTTGAACATTTCTATATAAGGTTCAATTTCCCAGGCGGCGTTATTAACGAGGTCACCCGTAAAAACGTAGAGATCGCTTTTTTGCGCTTTGGCCAGATCGATGCCCCGTTGGACCGCTTCCCTATTATCAAAACTACCTGAGTGAATATCTGATACTTGAGTGATGGTAAAGCCGTCGAACGCGTCGGGCAAATCGTCGAAATAAAGCGTCTCGCGATGCAGCTTATAATCGTATTTCCCTTTGAACATCCCATACAAGAAACTACTGAAAGGAACCGCTGCAACCAGTACGGCTATCTCGCTGATAAATTTGCGCCGGGCCGGAAAGAAAGGAATATTTTCTTTTTTACCATGGTTGACAATATTGTCGCCTACCCCATAAAGCAGTCGCCCAACATCGCCGACTAACAAAATAACCGCAAAAACTACTTTGGTAAGAAAGAAAACCAGAAAGAGGCTCAGTACCCATTCGTGAAATGGCCGCATTCCCTGTGCTGTGCTAAAGCTATTTATCCCTGCCAGGAACACCACGGTTACACTTATCGAAATAGCAAGATACCCCCAAAGTACACCATACTTCAAGCGTTGCGAGGTCCAATTGCGCACCAGCGTACGCAAACCGCTATACACATACCAATCCAGCAGCAGCGTTACAGCCGCTATGATCAGGAAGACATTTAAAAAGCCTTTTCGGTGCATAAGCTAAAGCGCAATTTAAAAAAGCACAAGTAATTAAAAAGTAAAATCGACTTGGTTTACCAAAAAATCAGTATCTTTTCCATTCCCAAGAAACCATTGTAAACGGGAGCACGTGAAAAAGATAGTAAATTACGGCTTTGTGCTGGCGATATGCCTGGTTATCGGCTGTAAAAAAGACTCTCAGAAGCCAAAGACATACTTGCTCACACGAGAGATAACCGATACCCGTGAGAGCGGCGGCGGATTGGATACCACTAATTTTAGTTACGATGATCACAATCGTATCATAGCTATCAACGATGGCGCGGGATCCAACAAAACGAGATATACGACCGCGTTTGACAGCCAAAATCGCGTAACCACTGCCAAAAAGCTCGATAATAGCAACAACTTAATCGTAGAGTATGACTTTTTTTATCATGGCGATACGGTTGGTTATTACTATTACGGTCCTACTCACGGCGCCGACACGGCAACGCTGGTATTCGACAGTAACCACCGGGTAATCAGGCTCAACACAAAACACTCCGGGTACGAAACCTATGATTATGACGAGATGGGGAATATTATTCTGGCGCAACCCTACGATAACCAGGGGAGAAATAACCTCAACGATGATGTTGCTTATCAGTATGACAATAAAAAAAATCCGCTCTCTGAGACTCCGGCCGACAATTATTACCTGATGTTCGTTTATTATATTTACAACCCCACAGCACTGATCAATAACGTGAATGATAAAAATGGCTATAAGTACACTTACGCCTACAATGCCGACGGCTTCCCAACCAGTGCTTACATCAACTATTTCTATTCCAAAACCTATATAACATATCAATACCAAGTCAAATAAAACTTATGTTAAAACACGCCTCCCTGCTGATCATCAGTTTGGCAGTAACGCAAATATGCCTCGCACAAACCAAAAAAGACACCGTATTTTTTGATGATTTCAACGGACCCTCCCTAAACCGGGGTAAGTGGAACGTGGAAGTTACCGGCACAACAAATAACGACGAACAGCAGGCCTACGTTGACTCCGCGTCGACTTTGTACTTCGTACATGGTAAAGATGCCGAGGGAGCAAAAAATGGAGCTTTGGTGATCCAGACTTTATACCACCCCGGGTATACCAGTAAAGAACAAAGAAAATATGATTTTCTGTCGGCCAGGATCAATACCGAAAAAAAAATGGAATTTACTTATGGCACCGCATCGGCCCGGATGAAAATGGCTTCGGGAGCCGGGCTGTGGCCCGCCTTTTGGGCGCTTGGCGAAGGTAACTGGCCCGACTGCGGCGAGATTGATATGATGGAAACCGTTGGCGACTCGAGCTGGATCAGCAATGCCTTGCATGGCCCCAAGTATTTTGGTAACACGCCACTCGCCTACCGCTATTATTTACCCAAACCGCAGACAGTGGACCAGTGGCATATATACTCCGTGGACTGGACACCAGACAAACTGGTTTTTAAAACCGATGGCGTAATAACGTATACGGTGACAAAAGCTATGGTCGAAAAATACGGTCGCTGGGCATTCGATAACCCCAAATTCCTGATCCTGAATTTTGCCCTTGGCGGCGGTTATCCGAACGGTGTCAATAAGATCACTTCACCTTATTTCGGCATTTCACAGGCTTCGGTGGATAAGATCAAGGCGGGCAAAGCGAGAATTCTTGTGGATTGGGTGCTCATAACGCGAAAACATTAGTGATTAGAGACTGGAGATTAGAGATTAGTTGGATGATTGAATAGAGTCGACTGCGATTCAGAACTAAAAACAAGCAAAACCTGGCTTTTAAAACTGTTAGAAATTTTTCTTGTTTAATTCTTATGATTAAAGCTGCAAGCTTCTTAATTCTTAGTCTGCTTGCTTGCAACGCGTTCTCCCAGGAAAAGCGGCCGGTGATTGCATTCACAAGTGACACACAGCAACCTATGTGGGTGGAGAAGCTTTGGCTAAAGTCCAACCGTAATGAGCAGGCAACCAAACTGATCTTTGATGATGTGCAAAAGCTGCGCCCATCGGGTTTCTTTATCCTGGGCGATGTGGTTTCTGTAGGCTACCGTAATTCAACATGGACAGCAATTGACAGTTGCCTCAAACACTGCACCATTGATTCGATCCCCGTTTACGCTACGCTTGGCAACCACGAGGTAATGTTCAGGTCAAGGCGCGGCATCAAAAACTTTCAAACGCGGTTCCCCATGTACAAAGCTGCCGGGTATACCGAGACCATTGATTCTGTTGCCGTAGTTCTTTTAAATTCCAATTTTAACAAGATGACGGCTGCCGAAATATTGGCGCAGGATAATTGGTATGGCAAAACAATTGAACAACTGGACAAGGACGAGGCCATTAAACTCATCATCGTTGGTTGCCATCACTCACCCTATACGAATAGTAAGATCGTGAAGCCATCGATGGCAGTTCGGCAAAACTTCCTTCCCGCCTTTATCAAGTCTAAAAAATGTGTGCTTTTTCTATCCGGACACTCCCATAATTTCGAGCACTTTGTTATGAACGGCAAACATTTCCTGGTTATCGGCGGTGGCGGAGGGCTCCACCAGCCGCTGTATACCAAAGAGGTTAGCCACGATCTTGCCGCCAAATACAAACCAGCCTTTCACTACCTGGTCATCAGGCGGTTTAGCGACAGCTTACAAGTGGTATCACGTAGGTTGAAGCCTGATTTTTCGGGTTTTGATAACGGGTTTGCGCTTACGGTGAAGTGATTTTGAGAGTTTAGCTTTTTATTAATTTTATCTTTGTTGACTTTTCGAAATGGTAACAGCGTTAAATGAATAAAAAACAGCACGATCAGGAACGTATAGAGTTATTGAAAGAGCGGTTTCAAAATTTGAGTACTGAGAAAATATTGTTGAGGCTTACCGATTTCAACACGACGAATGAGTTTGTAATAGCATACAAACAAATATTGAAGGACCGCGATATTAATGATTATTACGATGAGATAGCCAATAAACAGAAGTAACGCTCCGCTGCAAACACCTAAACCACTGCATGAAAAAAATTATCACGACAGCTACTTTCCTACTCTTTACAATTACAGCTTTCTGTCAATCTTCAAGCTCCGCTATATTGAGCCAAAGCGAAGTAGCTCAGCTATTGTCGGGTGCTATAAAAAAAGAATTTCAGATAGATTTTCCGGTTTCGAGAGTATATAAATGCACGGACAAATCGGGTGTCTTTTACGTGGTACTAACAGAAAAATTTGACGGCATAGATGGGCAGGACACCCTACACCATAGAATCAGGGCGCTTTGTTTGTCGGATGTTGCGGGTAAGCTGACCAAGAGATGGGAGATAAATGATTTCATCATTAAACCATCAAAAGGTGACCCAAACGAAACATCCATCTGGTTTTGGACGAAATACTTTGAATTAAAAGATATTGACGGTGACGATCTTATCGAACCCGTCCTGGTTTATGGTACCGCTGCATTGAACGGAATCGACGACGGGCGAACCAAGATCCTGATCTTCTATAAAGAGCAAAAAATAGCTATCAGGCATCAGAATGGTGTGCTGGACGACGAGCGGCACACACAGACCGATCCATCTTTTTACTCACTGCCTAAAAAAATCCAGCAAGAAGTTTACCATATTAGGGAAAGGATCACGAAGGACGGCAATGGAATATTTTAAGCTGGCCTTACCGCCATATCCTTGAATGAAAGACCAGGCTTCCACTGGCACCCTGCGAAAGCCTAATTTTATCATTCCAAATTCCACTTCTCCGCCAACTCCGTATTGTAGCCAACACCTTCCGCCGGAGTTGGATCGCCTTTGCCGGTGGCGATGAGGTTGCGGAGGCTATGCTGGATGTAATTGGTCCATGCTTCGAAGCAAACACCGTAGCATTCGTAGTCGGGATTCAATCCCTGGTGCGTGAAATATACTTCGGTTTTACCATCCTTTGGGTTAATATCGAAAATCATTTTGGTGCCCACCCATTCGCTTTGGTCGTTGATAAAGTTGAAAGAGTTTTCCAGCACCTCCCAAACTACACGTTTGCCGGGTTTAAGTTCAATTACTTTGATCTTGCAGATATGAATATCTTTGTAATGATAATCATACGCTTCGTTAAGTGTTTCGGTGCTGCCTTCGATGTTTTCGGACCACCACCCGCGAACATTGTTGATGGCCTCATATGCTTGCTGCGGGGTTTGATCTACC
>JAICXZ010000689.1 GCA_025934475.1 Mucilaginibacter sp.
CATGATTTCGCAATTTAATTTATCCAAATATACTGCCATTTCATCAGTTATTTTTTCTGCTTAATTTTAGGTAATGAAACGTTATCGCATGCAAATAATAAATGCCGGTGTTCTACTGGCATTTATTATCACCAATCCATCTGTTTCCGCTTTTAAAGCACATCAGGGTGCTTCGTCTTATGATGGACTTAAACGTAAATACAACTTCTTCTTATGCAGCATTTACACTCATACGGAAACATGGGCAGACGGTAGCGAACATGATAAAGGAACTTACTTAGGTATTCTGGGAAATTTTTTTGAGATTGATTAGCACCTTTTCGATTCGCAATTCTTATCAATCGATAAAAAACTGCTGACTCACAATCCTGCCATCCTTTACGTGATACACGCAAAGCTCGCTCATACTCACACGACCGCGCTCTTCGTGGGTGAAATCCATGCTTAATTTCACCGCAAAGTAATTTAATGAAAGCAACGGGTCCGAAACAGTGATACTATGTATCTCCGATTTTGCCAGAAACTGCTTCTCGCGCTCTACCAAATTGATCAGCCCCTTTGACGGGGCATGATTTCTGTATATAGGATCTACGCTTTCGGCATCTTCTGAAAACAACGTTTTATACGCTTCAACAAATTTTTGTTCGCGGCAAAGTGCAACAAGGCGGTTAGCTATTTTTTCAATATCTTTCATGGTCTCCCTTTCAACATAAAAACGCCTCAGCAGGTTTTTATATATAAACCTACTTCATTTTGACATAAGTTTCAATAATCACATGATCCACATGCAGGCTGTCAATCTTTTCGACGCCGCGCTGCTGCATCGTGTCATTTTTGATGGTAAGCGTAAAGTTGAAATCGTGGTTCTCCCATTCGCGCGCATTGCAGTATTGCAGGTGCTCAGTGTAATCGGTGCCCTTTAAGGTGTAAGGTCCTGCGCCCGAAACATACTGCGGCGTATCCGTCTTCACGGTATTGTGTGTGAAGAACGAAAAATGATCGTTATTGTACAGCTTGATCGTTTCGATACCTTTTTTGGGTGAGGTATCCGTAGTATCTTTTTTTATGATCGATTTGCTGTTAATTAACTTCCACGAACCATTCAACGGAGAATCTGCAGAAGCTGTCGGAGCCGGTTGTTTGCACGAGGCCAGGGCCAGTATGGTGGCCGGGAGGATCAATAAATTACGCATGAGATTTAGTTGGTTACAATGGCCTCAATATCAGTATATATTTTTAGGTCGTCAAATAATATTTTATAAATATTAATATGAATATGTCTCTTGCTTTTGCCCGAAAAAATGTGCTAATTTTAATTAACAAAAAGGCCGGGTTATGAAAGAGTTTATGTTACTGATCCGCAATGTAGGCGATGCCAAAGCGGGTATGTCGGACGACCAGCATGTGAAGTTTGTAAGCGATTGCAAAGTTTACATAGAAGGTTTGCAAAAGAACGGAAACCTGATCAGCGCGCAGCCGCTGGTAAGGGAAGGAGCGATACTCTCCGGCACTCCCGGCAACTGGAGGCAAGGCCCTTACAACGAGAGCGAAGACATCCAGGTAGGCTATTATCATATCCTCGCGAAAGACCTGGACGAGGCTATTGCCATCGCCAAAGGGAATCCCGAATTTGCCTATCACGCCAATGCCAAGATCGAGGTGCGCCCCATTAAGATGAAGGAAGAGGCGATTGCTTACACTTATCCTAATAGCTGAGTTCAATCGCTGACGACAATTCATAGACTTCGCGGGGACAATTGCGCCAACTTTCAAATTTTTTAGGAAACTAAAAGACCATCGGCTATTTTTGTGATACCATAAAGCGCCGCGCCATGTATATGCCAGCAGTCCGTTTAAGGTTTTAACCGAGGACTCCAATTCCCGACCCCGTTTTCAGCATCCTGCTGAGTAGTTTATTTTTTCACGTTACTATATTTCTTTATGACAACGTTTCAACCGGCTTCAAACAAGCTATCACGCATATTTACACTTATAAAACAATCGCTCCGGGGCGGCGATCATGATTATACCACGGGCAGCATCCGAAGGGCCGTACTGTTATTGGCTATCCCTATGATGCTGGAGATGGTAATGGAATCGGTATTTGCGCTCGTTGACTTATTTTTCGTAGGGCACCTGCCGCATAGCAGCTACGCCATACAAACCGTTGGCCTTACTGAATCAGTTTTAACCATTATTTACTCCCTGGCCATTGGGATGAGCATGGCCGCTACCGCCGTTGTGGCCCGCCGGATAGGCGAACAGGATCCGGTAGAGGCGACTAAGGCGGGCATGCAGGCGATCACTATCGCACTGATTATGAATATAATTATTGGTGCTTTCGGGTTTTATTTTGCCACGAATATCCTGACTATCATGGGCGCTTCCCACGAAACGGCCCGCTTAGGAACCAATTTCACCCGCATCATGATGGGCGAAAGTGTCATTATTGTGCTCTTGTTTTTGATTAATGGGATATTTCGCGGTGCAGGTAATGCTGCCATTGCTATGCGCAGCTTATGGATCGCCAATGTTGCCAACTGTATTCTGTGTCCTTTGTGCATCAACGTATTAGGTTTGGGTTTAACAGGTGCTGCTATAGCAACTACCATTGGTCGCGGCATCGGCGTGTGTTACCAGCTGTACCACCTGTTTAAAGGCAGCGGTATGCTGAAAGCGCGCCTGGTCTACCTGCGCCCGCATTGGGAGCAGATTAAGGCAATATTAAAAATAGCTGCCCCCGGTATTTTCCAGTTCGTGATCTCATCCTGCAGTTGGATATTCCTCGCTCAACTGGTGGCCAGCTCGGGCGGCGATCAAGGCTCGGCCGGGTACCAAACC
>JAICXZ010000504.1 GCA_025934475.1 Mucilaginibacter sp.
GGCCGCTGGGCATAGTATTGTACTATCCTGTTTAGTTTAGATAAACCGATCACTTTTCCTGAAGAAATATAGGCTAAGTGCGCCTTACCGATGATCGGCACAAAATGATGCTCGCAATTGGAATACAGCGTAATATTCTTTTCTACCAGCATTTGCCCGTACCGGTATTTGTTTTCGAAGAGCGCTGTCGCAGGTTTATTCTTCGGATCCAAACCACGAAATATCTCCTGCACATACATTTTGGCCACGCGGCGGGGCGTACCGTTCAGGCTGTCATCCGTCAAGTCAAGGCCAAGGGTGTTCATGATCTCGCGGAAGTGATAAGTAATAGTCTGAATCTTTTCCTCATCACTCAAATCAAAAGCATCATCGCGCAAAGGGGTATCATAAGACGTACCGATATGCTGCTCGCCTAAAATATCTTCTATTTCGGCTAACGAAAGATTATTGTCCATCGGGCTCCCTATTGTTCAATGATGATATTTGATTCGGCCACCCCGAGTTCCTTTAAATCATTTACCATCGCTTCGGTAAACTGGTCGGGCCCGCAAACATAGTAGTACTTCATATCGGAGCTTACATACTTTGCCAGCAGTGCTTTGTCGATGTGCCCCTCCATTACCTTAGGGTCATCCGATTTATCAGCAATATTGATAAAACTGTCACCGAGCATCACCTCAAACTCGTTGCGCAAAATGATATCGCTAACGGATTTGTTAGCAAACAATAGTTGCGATCCGCGGATCTTGCCATCTTTAAACTCTTGCCTCAATATGGCGATAAAAGGTGTCACCCCTGCCCCGCCAGCGATAAAAAGTCCGGTTCCCTTATAATTGATGGCTCCCCAAACATCGTGGATGATCAATTCGTCGCCAGTGTTTACATCCCGCAGCTTATTGGTCATGCCATCGTGATCGGTATAAATCTTTATGGTAAACTGCAGATTCTCCCAATCATTCAGCGAAGTAAAAGTAAACGGATGCAAGTCTTCTTCAAGGCCCGGTTTATTTATAGAAACATCTGTGGCCTGTCCGGGTATAAATTTGTAGCCTTCCGGCTTTTGAATATCAAATTGCTTTACATTATGGGTGACCATCCGCGTGGCCAACACTTTTACGATGTGCTTTTCCATGTTTTATTCCTGGGTTACGGTACTTAATCTTGCAAGCGAAAACGCCCCTATTGCCATTGCAATATCCCTCACAGCCACATCAAAATAATTAGAGCTTGCCAGCAAGTTCAGCGCAATCAGTACCAGCCATGCTGATACTATGTAGGCACCTACGGAAGGTTTGGCCAATACAATTATGCCTGCCACAATCTCGATCACGCCTACAATCATCATAAAGAAGCTCGATTTAAAGGGCAGCATCGCAGCAAGTGAGGGATGCAGGTATTTAGCCCAGTCAACCAATAAATTGGTAAATTTATCTGCACCGGCCACGATGGGAATTAACCCATAGGTGAACTTCAACAATGTTTGAATCCCACTTATTGTTTTCATTTTCTCGTCCATAACAAATTCGATTTTTAACATTAGAGAGAAGTTGAAAAAAAGGGGTTACAAAATTTATTTTCGGGTAACTTGTAACCCTTTAGTATCGGCGGTACTCTAGGTATAAACAACAAGAAAATTAATTCTGTTTTATGATATCGGCTAAGCAATCCACTGCCAAAACCATGACGGACGAAGAAACTGTGGAACTAATTATAAAGGGTGAAAAATCTCTTTACGAGAACCTGATGCGCAAGTACAACTCGCGTATGTTTCGTATTAGTATGTCCATCATTGATGACGACATGGAAGCCGAGGATATTATGCAGACGGCGTATATCAACGCGTATCGTCAGTTATCCGCTTTTAATCATAAATCAAGCTTTGCAACGTGGCTCACCCGGATTGTAATAAACGAAAGCCTGCTGCATAAAAAACAAAAGCAACGCCGTGAACATCTTTACAGCAAAATAAAAATAACCGAAAACCATAGCGAGACCCCATTGAAAAGCCTTATGAACAAGGAACTGAAGAACATACTGGAAAAGGCCGTGCTTACCCTGCCTGAGAAATACCGGCTGGTGTTTGTGATGCGCGAAATGGAAGAAATGAGTACCAACGAAACGATGGAGGTGCTGAACATAGGCGAATCCAATGTAAAGATCAGGCTGACACGCGCTAAAGAAATGCTGAGAAATGAGCTTAGCAACCAGTTTAAAACGCAGCAACTGTTTGATTTTCATTTGACCCGCTGCGACAGGGTGGTAAATTTTGTAATGGATAAAATTTGACCTTCCATCACATGAAAATTTATTCTACATTTGTGGCAAACTAAACAAATAATGAAAGCAACCAGTATACTCATTACCCTTGCAGGCATCGCTATCATGATCTATTGCCTGATCTATTTCAGACCGGCATTAAATGCAGTTGATTCGGACGCTTTGACTGCTAACCCGAAGGGTGGCATGACCTCAGAATGGCCGTTGTTTGTCGGCATCTTAACTACTTTCGTAGGCATCACTTTTTTCTTTGTTGCCATGAGCGCTAAGAAAACCCAGAAATAAGTTTTAAAACATTCTCTTAAAAAGGGATGCATCGGCGAGATGTGTCCCTTTTTTCTTTTCTAAACCCCTGTCATCATTATAAGATCATGATTAACTCCGAGTCGACAAATGATATCGGCATGAGTATAAATTATTCCGTAAAGTTTTAAATTTGTATTCTCAACCTGATTAGCTAACCCCAGTTTATCACTTTTAACAGCTAATGCTATGAAAAAATTCATCTTTTGCCAGCTAACTTTTATCATGCTATTTGCCTGTTTTTCCACTCAGGCACAGAATTTTTCTCTCGGTGTAAAGGGAGGCATCAGCATTCCAAACCTTACCTCCGGAGGAAGCAACGAAACACCGCTCAACACCGGTTACAGTTCGCGTTTAGGCCCCGATTTCAGCATATTCGGCGATTTTAAATTCTCTAACCTGTTTTCCATCCAACCGCAGATCGAATATTCATCCCAGGGCGGCAAAAAAGATGGTTTGCAGGCGTTTACAACTCCGGCACAATTGTCAGCAGAGTTTCCTCCAGGCCAGGCACCGCAATATTTGTATGCCAACTACAACAGCACAGCCAAAATAAATTACCTTATGATACCTATCCTGGCCAAATTTGGGTGGGATCTGGGAAAATCGTCGCCGTGGCGATTCTATGCCGATGCCGGCCCATTTGTGAGTTTCCTGCTTTCGGCACACCAGGTAACCAGCGGTTCAAGTCAATTTTATACCGATCCGGGAGGTACACAGCCCTTGCCTGGAGGCGCGCAATCTTTTGATGGCAACCAGGATATCAAAAGCCAGCTCAAGAGCACCAATTTCGGTATCGAAGGCAATGTAGGCCTCGCTTACAAGTTCGGACTAAGTAGCGTGTTTGTTGAGGGCGGCTTTAATTACGGTTTCATTAACATTCAAAACGTAGCCGCCGACGGCAAAAACAATACCGGCGCTGCCACAATACAAATTGGATATAGCTATTGGTTCGGGAAAAAATAAGAGGTAAGGAAAGAGTGCCGGAATTGAACCGGCACTCTTTCCTTACAGTTTTATGGATACCGTTTTACCAGTATAAGTAAGACTCTTATCCGGGTGGGCAGTGATGCCGGTATTTGCACCATGTCCGGCGACAACCAGCACAATGTGAAAAGCCTGCTTTTGTTTCATGCCTGGAAATACACCTTTACGGTCTGAAATAGTGAGCATTCTCGATTTATCGTTCCACTTCAAAGTGTAAGTGCCGTATTGAC
>JAICXZ010000700.1 GCA_025934475.1 Mucilaginibacter sp.
CTTCGTAAGTGGCCATCAAATCGCTGCAGGTAAAAACCGCGGCGCCAACTGTTCCTTTTTTAATCAGGTCTTTCATCGTTGATACAGTCCCGGCATCAAACATCGAACCTTCGGCAACCAGGAATAATGTTATTTCCAGTTCGGGTTGTTCTGGCGGCGTAACTGTCAGCCAGCGGGCGCCCTCGCCCATAGGTGCATCTGTATGGACCTTGAAACCTAACTTATTTACATAGAAGTTGTACGCGCTTTCCTGGTTAAGGACATAAACGGACATGTGTGTTACTTTCGTGATCATGGTGTTTTGTTTTCCTCAAAAGTGAGACATTGTCAAAAATTATGCCTCTCAAAAATTGCTATTTTGTAGACGATGTGTGGGTTTAGCCTATAAAAGGTATTGGGATCGCGATGCACCGATTCATCCGGAGCAAAAATTAGGTATCTTAGATTCGATCCGAAAAAGGAATATCGTAAATGGAACAGTACGAGAAAATATATCTGTACAAACGAATTGTTCAGGCCAAGCTTTTTATCGATAATCATTTTTCAGAGAAAATTGATATCGATAATATTGCCGACCAGGCATACTTCTCCAAATTCCATTTTATCCGGCTTTTTAAAGCAATTTATGGCAAATCGCCGCACAATTATCTCATCAAAGTCAGAATCGACAAAGCAAAATTACTACTGGCAGAAGACCTCCAGGTGCTTGCTGTTTGCCTGATGGTAGGGTTTGACAGTCCAACGTCTTTTACTGCCACTTTTAAGAAGATAGTCGGCAAAACACCGGTTGTGTATCGCAATGAGCAGAAAGCGAGAAAGCAGGCTATTGATACTAACCCGCTTTCGGTTGTTCCTAACTGCTTCGCCGAAACGCATGGATGGTCGAAGTAAGGTCACCGGCAGCACCCGGCGTTGAATACTCCTTTTATGTACAGCAAACAAAAGGTACCGGCGTCAGAGGCGAAGTCCGCAGTATCCTGAATTGGCCGAGATTGCCTCCGCTTAGCGGACTACTCGCAAAAACATCAGCCGCATTCGCTGTAGCCGTTGCCGGGGCCGTGGCGGTATTTGCCCGCTCCATAACCTCAGCAAATGCCGCCTTCGTGTTCGAGCGGATAGATGTTTTAAACAGACCGGCGGCCATTTCCTCATAAGTATCCGGATTTGGCATCATTTCGACGCTTATCACACTTAAATTAGAGGATATGGGCAGCCCCATCAGGGCCAATATGGTTGATACTTCCGTGTTCAGCCAGGTCGCTACTCCATAAACCTGGCTATCCCGGTTAATTGGGAATAGCTTATTACCCAACTGGTCGCCGATATTGATCAGCAATTTTTCGCCGAGTAGAATGTTTCTGTTCGATTTCCCGTCGGCCTGGGTTACTTGCGCATAAAGTAATGCCCATATATCCGTCCTCGGTGGCCTGGCTGTAAGGTTAACCCCATTAAGAACGGCCTGCGCGTGTGGTGCTGTCACGCTGATTGATAGTTCGTCCCTATTAACACTGCAGAACAATGTCGGCGCAGGATGCTGCACGCCTGTGATGCGTAGTTGACGTCCGAATCTTCCCTGTGCCGTGCTCCAGATCCCTTTTTCCGGGGTTCCCTTGTGTCCTGCCCTGATCTCATAGGTAAACATGCCAAATAACTCAGGTGAGGCTGTATTTAAGCCCGGAGGTATCGGAACAAGGAAATGCTTATTCGATTTTTCCGATGGAATCATTTCCTGCATAGCATCCAAACCGGATTCGTCATCGGTGTCGTTTCCTGAGGAGATGACTCTAATTAATTCCGGATCGATTGATAATGTAGGTTCCTGCGTATTCTCTATTAAGCCCGCCGAAAGATTGGCCAAAAGCGGATCGGGAGCATAGTTTAACAACCGGATAAAGAATGAATCGTGTGGGTCGGCCGGTGGTTCTTTGAATTCAAACCATAGATGCTTTTCGCGCGCCTGGGTTGCCGAATAATCGCTATTGGCGATGTACGGTGACGACGCGATACCTGCTGATGCCAATACCGGAATCTGAGCCGGATTAGTAGTTACGGGCAATTCCAAGCTCAATGTAAGCGGATCATCGGCTTGCGGGGCCACTTTAAATTGAGGTATTATCTTATACTGCAGTTCAATAATGTCAGGGAAATTGCCCGGTAACGGTTTGGGCTCAACGGCATCCAGATAGATCAAATCCATTTGTGACCTATCGGGATTGGTGAGCGAATTAATGTTGGCTGCGTTACCCAAACGAATATAACCAACATTTTCAGGCGTTTCGGCACCCGTGATCGGTCCATCGGCTTTAAATTTCATGATACGCTGCACCAGGAAGCTATCAGGTTGTACCGCATCCCAGGTCCAGTCGCGGTCAAGCACCAGGCTGATGGCTACGATCCAGTGATTTAGCAGATCGCTTTTGGTAGAGAAAGTGATATTACTGCTATCGGGCGATAACGAATGCCTGATGGCACGTGAGCATCCAAACTGTATCTGCTTACCTTGCTGGCCTACCAGCGTAAATCCCTTATTGTTTACTCCGAGTTGGTTGGCCAGCCTTTGAATCATATCAGGCGGATTGGTAGAAGCCTGATCGCCCAGTATAACTTTGAGAATATTGGCTTCCGTTGCGGCAACCGGATCCGGGTCAGGCTGCAGGTATATGCCTTGTAATTGATTTTCAGCACCGGTGCCGGCAAATAACTTCTTCTCGACGGCTGATTCCTGGCGGATAAAGAAAGAAGATGGCAGCCCATTGTAACTCAAATCTGAGCCAAAGTAATTCATGTCGGGCTGGCAAAC
>JAICXZ010000372.1 GCA_025934475.1 Mucilaginibacter sp.
ATACGGCCCTAAAGGCGTTGGCGCGTTATACGTTCGCCGTAAAGGACCAAGAGTAAAAGTTACCGCACAGATGGACGGTGGCGGCCACGAGCGCGGTATGCGTTCTGGAACGTTGAATGTTCCCGGTATCGTTGGCTTTGGTAAAGCTTGCGAACTGTGCCTGCAGGAAATGGAAAGCGAAGCAAAACGTTTATCAGCTATGCGGGACAGGTTGCAGACCTCCCTCCTGGAACTGGAAGAAAGCTATGTAAACGGCAACCAGGAACATCGTTTACCGCATGTAGCCAACATTTCGTTCAAATATGTTGAAGGCGAAGGTTTGATGATGGCCATGAAAGATCTGGCGGTTTCATCAGGCTCAGCTTGTACCTCCGCTTCACTTGAACCATCATATGTATTAAAAAGCTTGGGCCTGTCAGACGATTTGGCACACTCTTCGATACGTTTTGGTTTAGGCAGGTTTACCACTGACGAGGAAGTGGATCATGCTATCAAGGTAACAAAATATGCTGTTACCCACCTGCGCGAACTTTCACCATTGTGGGAAATGTTTAAAGAAGGCATTGATCTAACCACTATTGAGTGGGCAGAACATTAATTTGATGTGCAAATTTGCGGATATGCAGATGTGCAGATGCCGCTTTAAATAGATATAGAGTTATAAAATTCAATCATTCATTAACTCACTAATTCAATAATTAAAAAGAGATGGCTTATTCAGATAAAGTAATTGATCACTACACCAACCCGCGCAACGTGGGTACTTTGGACAAAAGCAGCGCCAAGGTTGGAACCGGTTTGGTGGGAGCACCTGAGTGCGGCGACGTGATGCGTCTGCAAATTCAGGTTGATGATAACAATGTGATTACCGACGCCAAGTTTAAAACTTTTGGCTGCGGTTCGGCTATTGCTTCATCGTCTTTGGCTACGGAGTGGCTCAAAGGTAAATCGATTGACGACGCGATGAAGATCGACAACATGGATATCGTTGAAGAGTTGTCGCTGCCGCCGGTAAAAATTCACTGCTCGGTATTGGCAGAGGATGCTATCAAAGCAGCAATAAACGATTACCGCGTAAAGAATGGCATGGCGCCAATCGAAGCGGCGAAGACACATCATTAATAGATGTGAGATATTAGATATGAGATGTGAGACTTATATCTAATTTGTTTTACCGATTTGAAGTTTAGGGTTGAGTTATTGTCTCAAATCTCAAATCTCAAATCTTAAATCTCAGAAATGGTAACAATAACTGATAAAGCGAAAGGTAAATTAGACGACCTGATGCAGGGTTCGGGCTTAGATAGCTCTTACTTTCTGCGGGTGTCAGTGAAGGGCGGCGGCTGTTCAGGTTTATCTTATAACCTCGATTTTGATAACGAGGAAAAAAAGGGCGACCAGTTTTTCGAAGACAAGGGCATACGCATGGCTTTGGATATGAAATCGTTCCTTTACCTTGCCGGAACCGAGTTGGATTTCAGCGACGGACTTAACGGCAAGGGCTTCAACTTCCACAACCCAAACGCTACACGTACCTGTGGATGCGGCGAAAGTTTTTCGGTCTGATATTTTTCTATTGATTTAATAAGTGACTACACCGATTTGGAGACTCCGGATTGGTGTATTTATTTTATACCATCAGCTAAATGAATTATCTTTATCGGTGTAATCCAATTATAAATAATGAATTCCGTAGCTGAGCGCAAGACTGTCCCGAGTTTAATCCGCAATGTAGTAGCCAACATCCATCCCGAAACCCACACTTTTTTGGTTCATAAAGTAAAGGAAGAGTGGGAGGAGATATCATATAAGGAAGCGCTTGAAAAGATAGACGCCATTTCGGCCTGGTTTCTCGAAATCGGTGTTAAAAAAGGTGACAGGTTGGCCCTAATTATAGATAATGGGCCCGACTATGTGTATTATGATCAGGCGCTACAGCAGATAGGCGCAGTAAATACATCGATCTACCCCACTCTTTCCGAAGCCGAAATAGAGTATATCCTTAATGATTCGGGAGCCAAGACTATACTTGTAGGTACGCCGTTTTTGATGCGAAAGGTTTATAGGGTGGCTAATAGCTGTCCAAATCTTATCCGGATTATTCTAGGCTTCGACGATTTTGAAAAATACAAAGACCGCGGTACTAACATGAATCCGGGGATCACTTGCTTAAATAATGTCATCGCTGAGGGAAGTAAGATGATCGACCAGTATCGCCATGCTATCAACAGTGCAAGAGAAGCAATATTGCCATCCGATTTATCATGCCTCATTTATACTTCGGGGACCACAGGCACTCCGAAAGGTGTAATGCTGACTCACTTTAACCTAACCGAAAACGTGAGGGCAAGTTTGGAGCAGATCCAGGTATTGGAGAAGACGGATAAGTTTTTGTCGTTCCTGCCGTTGTCTCACGTATTTGAACGCACTGCTACCTATCATATCTCTTTATTTGAGGGTTGCACGATCGCCTTTTCACAAAGCCTGGAATTGCTGGCAAAGAACATGGGTGAAGTGAAACCGACCATCATGTGCTGTGTACCACGACTGCTGGAGCGTATCCACGATCGTGCAATGAAGAACGGAACATCAGCCGGCGGAGCTAAAACAAAGATATTTCTATGGGCCCTGGGTATTGGTCGCAAGTACAGGCTTAAACTTGAAGCAGGGAAAAGACCGGGTATATTGTTGCGTAATCAGCATAAAATAGCGGAAAAACTGGTATTCAGCAAAATTAAAGAGCGTACCGGCGGCCGCCTCAAATTCCTGATATCCGGAGGGGGTGCCCTGCCTAAAAACATCGGGGAATTCTTTGGCGATCTGGGTATCAAAGTTTTGGAAGGGTTTGGCCTAACTGAAACTTCGCCGGTAATGGCCGTTACCGAAAATGAACGTGTTATTTACGGCACTGTTGGTCGCATTATTCCGCGTATCGAGGTTGGTATACAAAATGTTGACACCAGACACATCTACACCATTCAAACCCATGAGTCGTTCAAGCCCGAATTTCAATCGGAAGAGGGCGAAATTATTGTTCGTGGTCATTGCGTAATGAAGGGCTATTGGCACAAACCAGAGGAAACCGCCAATGTAATTGACATCGATGGCTGGTTCCATACCGGCGATATTGGGCGTTTTTACAAAGGCAACCTCCAGATAACCGACCGTTTGAAGAACATGCTGGTGAATGCCTATGGCAAGAACATCTACCCGACGCCAGTTGAAAACACTTATCTGAAAAGCAGCAGGATTGAACAGGTATTCCTAATTGGCGACAAACGTGAGTATATAACAGCCATTATTGTACCCGCCCGAGAAGTATTGCAGGAGACCTTCGATCTGAGCAACGAGTTTTTCGAGCAGCCTGCAATGTTTATTGAAGACAAGGAAATTGTCGATTGGGTCGGTGAGGATATCAAGCGTCTCTCAAATGAGCTGGCAAAGTTTGAGCGCATTAAAAACTTCAAAGTAAAACGGACTCCTTTTAGCATGGATGAAGGTGAGGTAACACCTACTATGAAAGCCAAGAGGAAAGTGATCGAGAAAAAATATGCTGATGCTATAGACCAGATGTATCTGCAGGAGACAGAAGCTGATTAAAAGCCTGATTTCTTACCAGGGACTTATACCCGTCTGCGGACTATTATCATCACTAAAATAACCTCCGGTCGGCCCATCGTCGCCAATAGTAGCATACTTCACAATACGCTGTGCGGCATCTTCAACAGTACCCGTTCCGCGATGCTGATTGAAATCTGTGGCGGTATAACCTGGGTCAACAGCATTTATTTTAAATGGCGTATCGCGAAGCTCATATGCCAATGCGATGGTGTAGGCATTCAACGCCGTTTTAGAAGGCCCATAGGCAGCGCCTTTAAATTTATAATATTTCCAGGTTGGATCACTGTGTAAGGCAAGCGACGCCAGGCCCGAGGTCACGTTAACAATACGTGGCGCTTCAGAGTTTTTGAGTAAATCGAGAAATGCCTGTGTTACCTCGATAGTGCCGAAAAAGTTGATATTAAATACCTCACGTATTGTTTTTGGACTGATCAGCGATGGTGTTGGATCGCCATCACCGCGGATACCAGCGTTGTTGATCAAAACATCGAGTGAGGTTATGCGACTGCCGAGCTCCTTTCTTGCTTCAATTACCGAACCAGAGTCATTAACGTCAATTACGACGAGTTCGACCTCGGCGTAACCTTCGGCATTCAATTTGGCGATGGCTTCCTCGCCTTTCTGCTTGTCCCTGCTGCCCAGGTAAACAAAATAACCAGCTTGTAACAATTGTCGCGCTGTTTCAAAGCCTATGCTTTTATTGGCGCCTGTGATGAGTACTGTTTTCATAAAGAAGAAGATACGCAAGTTTACAAATCATAAACTCAATAAGCATCAGGGAAATCGCTTTTAAGGTTTTAGGAAAAAAGCGTTATATTTATGATATAAATGAATAAGGTCAAAAAAATGACCTTTTCAAATTCGGAATATCCACCCCACCAAGTTTTTTCTCATTATTTTTCAGGGATGAAAGATCCCCGCAGAACGAATAAAGGCCATCATCTTTATCC